>CAMBDN010000072.1 GCA_945865355.1 Legionella genomosp. 1 | reverse complement strand
AATATACAAACAGCATTAGATGCATTAAAAAATGCAGGGAATCCTTGTGTTGAAGCATATATCGGACTATTCATCGCAACACCTAGCGATAAAGCATTCGCGGTACTAGAGCAGATCCAAATTGAATTATCCTTAATTGATGGTAAATTAGCACCTAAAGCAGTTGAAAATATAGAGCAATTAAGGGAAGAATATCAGAATGCATCCGGTTTAAGCTTAGTAAACTTTTTATCTGATCTTTCTTCTATACCCGGATTAAATGTTCTTGAACAATTAGATACTCATTTGATAGGTGCTCTCCCCACTTGCCTACCACATTAAAAAAGTATCAGTACCGCCTATTAAGTTACATTAATTCAACAACGCCATGAAAATCCCTAAAGTAAATTGCAAAATTGCAGATAATATTGATCAAAGGATGTAATCAGTTCGTACCTATGTCAAAGAGGAACATCATCATGTTGAAGAAAGCGCGTATTCTAAGTATCTGTCTTTGTGTAACGGGGATGACTGCCTGCACAACCGACCTTCCGCCAGACACTGACAATTACACGCAGACCTATACCTTCACCAATGTTCCATATTATCCAGCGGGGTATACAAACGACAGCAACGCCTATTCTGAGTTACCACAAGATAAACCACCGGTTGATGTCCCCGACTCTTACCATGTAGGAACCGCTCATTCACCAACATCGCATAGTGACATGGATAAAACATGGGTTAGCCGCCAAAACGGCCAAAGCTATACCATTGAATTAGGGGATGGCGATAAACCCTCACAAGTGGCAAATACGTTGTTTAAAGCACCCAAGGATGAACGCACTGCCGAAATCAAATACCAACGCGAAGGAAAAACATATTATAAAGGCGTGTATGGTACTTACCCCAACTATGAAGCTGCTCAGCAAGCTTTAAGTAAATTGCCTGCCGATGTAAAACAAAACGCTGGGATTAAAACTTGGAGCAGTGTACAAAGTGGGGTTAGTGAGTAAATTATTTCGTCGCAACAACCAGCGTCGACTTTACAACCCCTGCGGTATCCGTACGCTCTATATTTAATTGCTTAATCGAGATCGTATACTTATCGTTAACGGCTGATAACCAGCTGATAAAAGCATTATAAGGCACATGGTCAAACATCAATTGGATGTCGCTCACGCCCGTTTGTTGTAACTGATAAGGAAACCGTTTAAAAGATGTCGAATTCAATTGATCAGCAAGAACAGTTAATAACTTACTGCTCGTTAAGGTTTGCGGGGCCGTTTTTATTGTATGAAGATGACGTATTTGTTCCAGCCATACCAACGTCTCTTGTTTTTCAATCAACTGTTGCGACTTACTATGCACAGCTCTCGACAACGGTGCATAAAACAATAGGTAAAACAGATAGCAAAGACAAAAAACCACCCCTATTCCCAGGGTCAAACGTTCGCGCGCATTCAAACTGTTCCAATACGTTCTCAAAGGCTTAGCTCCAAAGTAGCCATCACTTTACTCTCATGCGATGAAGCTTGTGATTGGGTGACCTTCACTTTGGCTTGCTGCAGGCGTTGTTGCAACGTCTCCAAAGCAGCAAAATTATTAGCAACAAGCGTTACGGAAAGCACTCGATTTTGAAACCGAAACTGTTCCACCGTAAACGTGCTGTTATTAGATGCTGCGGCAAATTGATCCAGCAATGACCATAAAGTCGATGCGTCGCTGTTAGCGCCCCCACCTTTTAACAATTGACCAATACGAAATTTAGGGCTAATGATCTGTTTAGCTCCTGGAAAAAATTCTCGATAAATCACTGCTATTTTTTTATCAAGAACATCAATATGAGAATTTAGCGAATATAAATAAAGCCCCTTGAATACAAATAGACTACACAGCATCACCCCAGCCATAACTGCTGCAGCTTGATACCAATATTTATTATCATGCTGGCGCGAACCATGCTGAAGTTCCCCTTGACAAAGATTCATCATATTTGACAGCAGTAACCGTTGGGCAATCCATACTGCAGCAGTGCTATCAACGGGGGTTACATTTTCATTTTTCAACAAGGACTGGCTGTCATTAAACAGGAGCAACTGCGATTGTTTTTCGGGGCTCTCTAAATAAATGGTCGCAAGCTCCCCGCTTAAAAAACCTTTGAACAAGTTATCATCAATTAACAACCCCATTTCAGTGATACACGCTTCGTTTTCTTTTAATGCAAACCAATCCAGGGTCAACAGATCAAAATGCAGTTGTAACGCATCAAGTTTAGCAATTAAATCAATTAAAAATTGCTTGTCCGTTACGACGACCAAATAGCGATTATTCTGATAGTGTTGCCGATCATATGAGAAATGCAAGGTTGCAACATTTTGTGCGAGCTGCTCTTCCAATGCGAAAGGAATAGCGGCTCGGGCCTTACCTTCACCAAGCCATGGCAGTTCAATTTCATGCAAACTACTCGTGCTAGTCGGCAAAACAGCGATCGTACGAGCATTGATTTGTAAGGTCTTTGTTTCAGCAATCGTACGCACAGCCAAAGGCGCATCCACTTGACCATTTTGGTCCAGGCGGAGACAGAGGCATTGTTCTTCATCCAATTGATGAGTAAATATAAAGCACGTAGCCACGTATGTCCTTGATGAGTCAATCCCTGATAAATAGCCTACCCATATTGCTTGCCATAAAGATCCTGCGCTGCAGCCCACTGCTTGTGCAACTGTTGAGAAAACAAGTATACAACTAGCGCATATTGCGGACTACTATTATAGCGAGTAATGACATAAAAATTGGGGTAAGCCAACCAATATTCTTGGCCAGTTTGGGTTGTTAACTCAATGAGGCCTGCTTTGTAGGGGTGATCAACCACCGCAGACAGCGGCTTTACACCTTCGGCCATTAAATGTTTAAACGCATAATTGGGTGTCTTACTATTGAACATGAGGTGTTTGTAATGCAAGCCAGAGATTGATGCTTGCTGGGCAACGCCCCCATTCGGTTGCCATCCATGTTGGTGAAAATAATTGGCAACACTACCAATAGCATCATGATCAGAGTTCATCAAATCACGCTTGCCATTTCCGGTAAAATCAACCGCATAAAATCGATAGCTACTTGGCATAAATTGTGGTTTGCCCATAGCACCCGCATAAGAGCCTGTGTATTGATCAGCAGCCACACCTTGCTCACGACAGAGTTGAAAAAACTCCGCTAATTCTTTGGTAAAATAAGGTGCGCGTTTAGGGTAATAAAAAGCGAGCGTGGTCAGTGCATCAAGAACACGGTACTCGCCCTGATGTTTACCATATAAGGTCTCAACACCAATGATCGCCACGATAATATTTGCAGGTACACCATATTCCTTTTCTGCTTTAGCCAAAA
The DNA here is from genome assembly GCA_945865355.1 of Legionella genomosp. 1. GTDB lineage: Bacteria > Pseudomonadota > Gammaproteobacteria > Legionellales > Legionellaceae > CAMBDN01. The sequence goes on along the minus strand of CAMBDN010000072.1, from coordinate 7,110 downwards.
CTTTTTGATTCGCTTGCCAGAATTCAAGACCAGCTTGCACCCGTGCGGGTGTTAAAAACAACGCCTTATAAACATCCCACGTTTTCATTTCATAGGGCTTTTCCATGGACTCAATAATTTTCGGTTGATATTTGGCCGCTCTCATCGCTGCCATTAGTTGTCTTTTATCAAAATGGTGTTTTTTTACCATTTGATTCACAAACGCTTGAACATCTGGACGCTTTGCCAATGCCTCATCAGCATAAGTACAACAGCTATTACACAGCACAAGTAAAGCCATACAAAGTGTGCTTATTGAACGCATAAATCATCCTCATGAAAAAAATGGATTAAACCTGAAAAAAACGATTGATTTCAATCATATTAGACCTTTTCTCTAAGGTTTCAACAGCTTTTTTCTGGTTGAACAAACACCAATGCGACCTACGACCGCTGACATTTAGCGACGATCATCTCTTTATTTTTGTTGTTTTGCAACGCCCATCACACCAATCATCGCTTTTACAGGAATCGTGGATACTACTTTCTGATTGCACTGAATTACGCTAAACTAGCGCAATTTACTACTAGGCTATTTTGTTGAGCGACTTAACACGAATCCGCAACTTTTCTATTATTGCCCATATCGATCATGGCAAGTCAACTTTGGCTGATCGATTCATTCAACACTGCGGTGGTTTATCTGCTCGCGAAATGGAAGCCCAAGTGCTTGACTCGATGGATATCGAGCGCGAGCGCGGGATTACCATTAAGGCGCAAAGTGTTTCATTGAACTATACCGCTCTTGACGGTAAAACGTATTTACTCAATTTCATTGATACGCCAGGTCACGTTGACTTTAGCTATGAAGTATCGCGTTCGTTGGCCGCTTGTGAAGGTGCTATTTTAGTCGTTGATGCCGCGCAAGGTGTTGAGGCGCAAACGGTAGCCGTGTGCTATACGGCGATTGATCAATCCTTAGAAGTATTACCCGTCCTCAATAAAATCGACCTACCGCAAGCAGAACCTGAGCGTGTCATCACTGAAATTGAAGACATTATTGGTTTAAACGCACATGATGCCATTCGGGTCAGTGCTAAAAGTGGAATCGGCATCCCCGATGTTCTCGAAGCCTTGGTCGCCCGCATCCCCCCACCGGAGGGTGATAGTAGTGCACCGTTGCAAGCCTTGATTATTGATTCGTGGTTTGACAGTTACTTGGGCGTCGTTTCCCTGGTTCGCATTGTGAATGGGGCAATCCGTAAGGGCGATAAAATGCACGTGATGTCAACGGGCCGCGCTTATGACGTTGGTCAAGTCGGTATTTTCACCCCTAAGCGTACACCCACGGATATATTGCAGGCAGGCGAAGTCGGTTACGTGGTCGCCGGGATAAAAGAAATTCAAGGCGCACCCGTCGGCGATACTTTAACCCTTGAAAGAAATCAGGCCAGCAAAGCGTTACCTGGCTTTCAGCGTGTAAAACCACAAGTCTATGCCGGGCTCTTCCCAATTAGCTCCGATGATTTTGAAGCGTTTCGTGAGGCATTGGCCAAACTGAGCCTGAATGATGCCTCTTTGTTCTATGAACCCGAGTCATCAGAAGCCTTAGGCTTTGGTTTTCGTTGTGGTTTTCTCGGTATGCTGCACATGGAAATTGTTCAAGAACGTCTTGAACGAGAATACAATCTTGAATTAATTTCTACAGCACCCACCGTGATTTATCAGGTGGTCACCACAAAAGGTGAAACGGTGATGATTGATAATCCATCTCGCCTACCACCGCAACAACAAATCCAGCAAATGCTAGAACCCATCGTACGCGCAAATATTCTCGTGCCACAAGATTATTTGGGACCCATTATCACCCTTTGTGTCGAGCGGCGTGGGGTACAAATCAATATGACCTATAGCGGCCGGCAAGTGTCGGTAACGTATGATTTACCAATGAATGAAGTGGTCTCTGACTTTTTTGACCGACTAAAATCAGTTAGCCGGGGTTACGCGTCGCTTGATTATAATTTTATACGTTTTGAAGAAGCGGATTTGGTCAAGATGGATGTTTTGATTAATAGTGAGCGTGTTGATGCGCTTGCCATCATTGTGCATCGCAATGCTGCCAATAGTCGCGGAAAGTTGCTGGTTGATAAAATGCGCGAACTGATTCCAAGACAAATGTTTGACGTCGCCATTCAAGCAGCGCTTGGCGCGCACATTATTGCACGTCAGACGGTGAAAGCATTGCGTAAAAACGTCATCGCTAAATGTTACGGTGGTGACGTTTCACGAAAGCGTAAATTATTAGAAAAACAAAAGGCCGGGAAGAAGCGCATGAAACAGGTGGGGCATGTAGAAATTCCACAAGAAGCGTTCATGGCAGTATTTCAAACGGACAAAAAGAAATAGGTATTTAAAATCGAGGGTCATACATGAATTTCGCTTTTTGGTTAGTTGTTCTTTCATTGGTAAGTGGTGTTGTTTATCTGCTTGATATTATATTTTGGGCACCTAAACGTAAACCCGAGCAAAAACCCACACGAATCATTGAATATTCGCGTTCGTTTTTTCCGGTTTTTTTTGTGGTTTTGCTACTGCGTTCATTCCTGGTTGAGCCCTTTCGCATCCCCTCAGGCTCTTTAGAACCAACCCTTTTAGTCGGTGATTTTTTAGCCGTCAATAAGTTTGCTTATGGCTTGCGCTTACCGGTCTTGGAAAAGAAAGTCGTTTCAATTGCGAACCCTAAAACAGGTGAAATTGCCGTCTTCCGTTGGCCGCCCGACCCAACTTACGATTACATCAAACGCGTCATTGGTGTTCCCGGAGACAAGGTTATCTATCATAATAAAGTATTAACGATTAATGGCCATGAAATGAAACAGTCGTTTGTTGAGTACACAACCGATGAAAGTTCGGGCCGAGCGGTAGCAAAATATCACGAAAATTTAAATGGGGTGGAGCATGATATCTATGTGCGTCCGGACGTCGCTGCCGTTGACTTTGAGGTAACGGTGCCACCAAATCAATATTTCATGATGGGCGATAATCGTGACGACAGTGCAGACAGCCGCTTTTGGGGGTTTGTCGGTGATGAATACTTAAGAGGGAAAGCATTTTTTGTTTGGATGAGCTGGAATGGTAAAGCGGATACAGTCCGTTGGTCTAAAATAGGTCATATAATCCATTGAGAATAGTTTTAGCGGCTGGAGAGGGAAAACACCATGCGTAAACAACAAGGAATAACATTGATTGGGATGCTATTAACCATGGCTGCTGTGATCATTGCGGGGATTGTCGTGATGCGGATCGTCCCTGTTTATCTTGAAAATTATGAAGTGAACAGCTCAATAAAAGCGCTAAGTTCATTGCCGCCGACTGAATTTTCTGAAGACAGTGGTGCAAACGCCGATGTATTACGCAGTAAATTATTAAATCAACTTTATATTAATAGTATTGTGAGCATTACTCCCGAACAGATTATCATCACACCCAATGGTGAAAAAACCTTCACCATATCGATAAAATATGAGGTCATCAAACCCTTGGTCGGCAATATGAACTTCTTGTTCATGTTTAACGAAACGCACGAGGTGACCGTTAGTGTCCAATAATTTACAACGTTTATATAAAAAACTAGGCTACGAATTTAAAACACCGACCCTATTAAAACAGGCGTTAACACATTGTAGTGCTAACGTTGTTAATAATGAGCGGCTGGAGTTTCTTGGTGATGCTATTTTGAGCGGCGTCATTGCCAATGCTTTATTTGAGCGCTTTCCTCAGAGCAATGAAGGTGAGTTAAGCCGCCTACGCGCACATTTGGTTAAGGGTGACATGCTAGCAGAAATTGCCATGGAATTAGAGCTCGGTGATTATCTCTTCTTAGGCCAGGGCGAATTGAAAAGTGGCGGGTTTCGTCGAGCATCGATCCTCACCGATGCCCTAGAGGCGATATTTGCCGCTGTGTTTCTTGATAGTGATTTTAGCGCCTCCCAACAAGTTATCCTGCACCTATATCAAACCCGCTTAAATGACGGCCACCTGCATGACAATTTAAAAGATGCAAAAACGCAACTACAAGAATATTTACAAGCCAAAAAGCACCCATTGCCTGAATATATCCTCACTAAAATTGATGGCGAAGAGCATGATCAGGTCTTTCATGTGACTTGCACAGTAGCAAGTTTGAAAGTTTCGACCAATGGCCATGGCGAGAATCGGCGAAAGGCCGAACAATATGCAGCCCTGCAATTATTGCAGCAACTGAAAGGATGAGCTGTCTTGTGAAGAAATGGAGATGTTCACAAAACAGCTTTTTCTTTTATATTCAAAACTAACATAATCCAACCTTGTTACTTAGATCTCTTTAAAGAAGTGTTGGGCTTCCCTTTGCTCAGTGACTTCTTCACCAATGCGTTGTTTCATAATTAATGAAGTGATCAGTTTAATTGGCTTTTATTTTACTGAAAGATGTATTTGGCCGAACGCTTCCGATGGTACGGGCAAGATTACCCTGCTTTATTTTCTGCATCCATTGATTCAATGGAGCCCATCACCTGCAGCCACTCTTCTTCAGCTTGAATTAACTCGCTCTGCAAGCTATCACGCTCACTGACCAACGCTTGCAATTTGTTTGATGTGGCGTCGTTGTACAAGGCTGGATCGGCAAGCATTTCTTCTAACACTGCGGTGCGCTGTTGATATTGTTCCATCATTTGTTCAAGCTTTTTTACGCGGTTTTGCATACTGCGCTTTTCGCGATATCCATTTGCTGATGTTGCCGTGGTATTTTCTTTAGTAGCACCCTCTTTCTTTTGCAACCATTGATAATAATCATCAAGATCACCTTTGAATGCTTCCACCTTATTCTGAAAAACCAGGTAAAAATCATCAACAGCGGTGCGTAACAAATGCCTGTCATGCGAAATCAGTATCAGCGCCCCTTCATAGCTTTGTAATGCGATTTCAATTGCGGTACGCATGCCTAAATCTAAATGATTTGTCGGCTCATCCAGTAATAATAAATTAGGCTTTAGCCAAACCAGCTTTGCTAACACCAACCGCGCTTTCTCTCCGCCTGAAAAATGCCGGATAGAATGCGTTGCCATATCGCCAATAAAATTAAACCCACCCAAATAATCGCGAATGGTCTGTTCTGTCGCATCAGGAGAGAGGCTTTGAATGGTTTGAACAGGGCTTAGATTGCAATCAAGCTGCTCCTGTTGATGTTGGGCATAGTAGCCGATTTTCAAATGAGGCGAACGGTGAATGATACCTGATATCGGTGCTAACAATCCGGTCAAGGTTTTAACCAGTGTTGACTTCCCCTGACCATTGGGTCCGAGCAGAGCAATTCTATCGCCAGGATTTAAGATCAAGTTCATCCGCTTTAAGACGGGAACATTGGGATCATAACCGGCCATCACTTGATCGCAATTAAGCAGCGGGTTACCTGCGCGTGGGCAAGGATAAAATTCAAATGAAAAAGGTGAGTCAACATGTGCCTGCATCACAACATCCATTTTGGCGATCATATTCAGCCGGCTTTGTGCCTGCTTTGCCTTGGTTGCTTTTGCACGAAAACGTTGTACAAATGACATCATGTGAGCCATTTTAGTTTGTTGCTTGACATACATCGCTTGTTGAAGCGCTAACTGCTCTGCGCGCACTTGCTCAAAACGGCTATAATTTCCCGCATACATCGACATTTTTTTTTGTTCAATATGTAAGATATGCGTTACAAATGCATCGAGAAATTCACGATCGTGAGAGATTAAAACAATACTGCCAGCGTACATTTTCAGCCATTTTTCCAGCCAAAAAATAGCCTCCATATCCAGGTGATTGGTGGGCTCGTCCAGTAGCAATAAATCGGCAGGTTTCATAAAACAGCGCGCCAAACTTAAGCGCATACGCCATCCACCCGAAAAACTATTCACCGATGCCTGTTGCTCTTTTGCGCTAAAACCAAGACCGGCAAGAATAGTCGCTGCTTGTGCGGGTTTTCCATATCCACCGGTCTGCCTCAGTTGCTCATGACAAACCAGCACCTCGTGATCATCACCCTCACGCTCCGCATGAGCCAAGCGTTGCAATAAAGCTTGATAGTCTTCATCGCCGGCTATCACAAAATCAACCGCACACTCATCGCTATCGGGCAACTGCTGTGAGAGATAACTGATACGTAAATGTGCGTTGATAACACAGTCACCCAAATCAGCGGTCAATTGCCCGAGAAACAAGCTAAACAGGCTTGATTTACCACAACCATTGTGGCCAACCAAACCAACCTTCTGTTTTTCATGCAGGCTGACGCTTACCTGGTCGAGTAAGATTTTATTGCCACGAGAGAGCGTCATTTGGCGCAGCGTTATCATGCTTTATACACGTTCCGTAAAAATGTGTGCATTCTAGCATAAAGGCTGGAGTTTGGTGTGATCCCTGATTTCGCTGCTCGGCACACGAGCTACGCACTATCCAGAAAGTCTCCCCCTTTGAAAAAGGGGGACTAAGGGGGATTTATTAGAAATAACATTTAATAAATCATTTCCAAATGATATCGCACTTGTCTTTTACAGCATCCTTTAATAATGCCAACAAGGGTAAGGCTCGATTTACCACGCTAACTGTTGGCTCATCGTCATCATCCCCTGACGGGTTATTCTTCGTCTGTGGTTTTTTCCTTTGACTATCAATAGCTCGCGTTAGCTTGTCCAAAGCCGCAGGAACATCGGCGGCCATGATAGCACTTGGCACCGTGCCACTGTGTCCCATTAGCTTGAGCAGACGCAGCGCATCATCACCAAACATAGTGATATTCTCATGGGCATCACACGTAAATGTTACCAACATACGATTCTCCTGTATTTACCCCGCAGCAGCGACTACCGGGCCAAGCAAAGGCGCCTCTTCTGGATGATGCGGTGGCTTGCTAGAAAACATCCCATACCTACCTAAGAAAGCACCACCAATGACGGTTGACACAACAGCCACCCCAACACCGATAATGATAGGATGTAAGGCAACAAGCCCTACTATAAGCATAGCAGCACCAGCAACCAATGCTATGGACGCTAAGCAATTCAGCAAGAATGAATGATCGGTAAATTGTGCATTGACCTCGTTCCTCGGCAT
>CAMBDN010000071.1 GCA_945865355.1 Legionella genomosp. 1 | reverse complement strand
TGCCTTCCAGGCTTCAGAATGCTCTTTCCATAAGCCTTGCCCCTGTGTTTTTTCTGATGCTTTCATTTAAATACCTCTGCGTTAATCAACTACAGCAAGTATCTGGAATTATCCTTTGATTGAATAGATGGGGTTTATTGAGCGCTTACCTATTTCGCGTTAACCCGTGAACACAAATTACAGTGGATTGGGTTGTATTGGGTTGTCCCCATTCAGAGTATGCAATCCGATGGAAACCCCCTGAAGATAGACCGAGATATGCCTTTGGGTTCATTTACCTATATTATTATATGGCCATTCTGCGGTCTAGTGTGTGACTGGTTATTGTCCTGTTTGAAGCCTCTCTTTTTCTGTTAAAAAAATTTTGGCCATCTGTAGATGATTTATGAGTAGTAGGTAATGGTTGCAATTGTTCAGTTTCAGTCTGTTTTTTTGAATCGTTCGCACTAGGTTTTGGTGATAGTTCTGTTTCAGAACGTGTGGTTGGCTGTTTATATTTTTTTGTAAGATTAATCCTTTTGTCCTTTGCTAAACGGAATATAACCGCAGAGTGAATTATTTTTTCTAAATGATCAATCAGCTCTCTAGTATGATCAGTGTAGAGTCCAGGGGTAAGTTTTTTCTGGTGATAACGAGAAGAGAGCAAATGTTGCCTAAATTGAAAGATGTCAAACATCTGAGTATCTTGATGAAAGCATTTCAATATTGTTTTAAGGAGCTTTGTTTCTTCGTTTCTTTTTGCCGGGTCATTGTAAACTGATAATTGTTCGCTCGCTTGTTCACGGTTCTTAAGTTCATTTTTTATTGTTATGCGTGCGGATGATAGTAGAAGCGGCAAATTTAATGCGAGGTGTTTTTTTCGTTTTTCTAGCTCTTGTTGGCGAATGTTTTGTAATTTTCTGCCTTCTTCTAACCAAGATGAGTCATTTAATTGGCCATCTTGGGTACCAAGAAATTGTAACATGCCTACAATATTTTCATGCAATGGAATAGAATTCTTTGACTCAAATGCTTTTTCAAGATCGTAGTGTTTAAATGAGTAAGGCTGAGCTCGGTAACTAAACTTCTTTGAGCTGTATACATATTCACCAAATAATGAGTTGGCAACTTCTATTGGACCTGTTGTGCAGACTACAATCGATTTTAAATAAAGCGATCGCTCTTTTTTCATTAAGTAGGCTATTAATTTCTCATCGTCTTGCGATAATGCTTTTTTAATTTGATCATACTCTATTCTGAAAAAAAACCATTTGATGGTCGTAAGTTGTTGGGTAAGCTCCTTCCTTAATCGTTTTATGACGTGTTTATAAGGTTCTTGTGGCGATGTTTTATTAAATTCTAAAAACTTATCTCTATCTGTGGTCACATCATTGAGGTAGGCTCTTAGTTCCCTGGATGACTTGGGCGATATTCCTGAATTTGCTAGTTTAGATTTTTGCAGATAGATAGACTCCGTACGATTTTTCATCGTATTTACTAACTTTTGTTTAATAGGTCTATCGCCTCCAAGAGCTGCTGCTGTTTTTTCAACAAAATCAGTATCATATCGGGTCAACTTGGAGATAATCCCAGTCTGGATTTGTTCTATTTTTGGTTTTGCGGCGGACGCATCTACAATCGCAACATAATCATTGTTAGCAAGAATCATTTCCATTTTACCAATTCTAAAACTACCAATATTTAACAATAAAGGCGCAGCAACGGCGACTCTATCAGGGAGCATTGTTGTATCAACTGGAACATCAAAATCGGTGTATGTACCTAGATTGTAGATAGGTGAAATCCATCTGATGATGTCACTGGCGACGGCTAAATTACCTCCAGCGCTTAGATGGCCTATTTCATCTTTATAAAACGAATACAATTGTTCTTCATTGGGTGATTTCAGTCGTTCTGTCAGTTTGTCAGCATCAACAGGGATGATGTTATTTTCATTACAAAATTCAACTAATTCACTACAGGCTTTTTCAGTTAACAGAGATGAATCGTATACCAGATGTATCACGTCCAAGGGATTTTTTTCACGCATTTCAATTAGGCGCATCTGATTTTCGAAATTCATGAACACATTTGGATTGTTAGATAGCCAAATTTTTACATGAGTATGCGGATTATACTGGTAGGGTATTAGTGGCGATAACTTTACATGCTGTGAACTATCATTTGAATGGGAAAATTTTTGTTTAAAACTTTGGACCATATGCTCATGCATGTGTCTTGGCTCGTATCTATCCGTTTGGACGAGCTGACGTCTAGCAAGAAAGTGAGCCAATCTATTTTTGTCTTTGTGAGGTTTTTTTGGTGATACTTTAAAAAGATGATGTTCGGATTTATCGACGATCAGCTCTTTTTCCTCTGTTGTTAGTCGTTGTCCTCTACGTTGTTTAGCAGCAATACTTGCTCGTTGATCATCCGCGTGTGCGCCTATCGATGCCCAGCTTCCTTCGATGATACCATCGTGTTGAGTAGCCGTTGCATCGACATCTAACGGATTGTGAATTTGTGAGTAATCTTTATCTGCAGCAGGTATTTTATCCCAAGCACTTTCAGCATCAAGTGACCAGCCGCAGAGCCAGACAAGTGGGGAGGTGATAATATAAACGATACCAACGGTTAGATATCTTAACCAATTAATCGGGTTCCATAAATTGCAATTAGCTGGCGGTAAAAAATAGCCAGCAATGCCGTGGGGTAGGGAGCGAAATGAGCGCTCATTGTATACCTTGACTTTAAGGCCTTTTTCATGAAGGTGCGCGGCAACTATTGTTGCAATTGCGCCGCCAAGACATTGACCTTCTAATCCAATATTTTCTGGTGTTGCGCCTAATGCAAGCAAACGGTCAACTTGTGCTAGGACATCATCGATCATGTTTTGCTGAGTCCAGACCCTGCCTTGGCTGTAATCGATGCCACGGTAATTAAAGCTGACAGCGGTACAACCAATTTGATCTGCTGAATACTTGAAATCTTTAAGCCATGAGATGAAATTCTGGTCACGAACGATGCATGTAAGAACAAATTTTCGTTCAGACATGGGCTTTAGTTCCTCACCCTTTGCTGCTAATGAAACGGAGTCAAGCCTTGCCCCATCTGATGTTTGTAGGGTAAAAAACTCCATATGGGTATCGCGTGGTTTATTGACGGCTTCACCGTGCTGCTCGGTCAGTTTGTTAAAAAAATATAATTGAAGCTCTTCATCAAAGAATTCTAAACCTTTGAAATGTATGTCTTCCCAACCGAACTGCTTATTTTCACAATTTTTTGCAGTAGATTTCCCTTTTATCAGTAAATTTATTGCTTTGAGTAATTCATCAACGTGAGCCTTATCCTTGGAGTTACTTGCTCGGAGTATTTTTGCTTTGCTGCTTGAAATAGATAAGTAGCTGCTAAATTTAAGCAGATAATCAAGTAGCGTCTTATAGGATTCGCGAGGTCGTAAATTGACAATGACCGTACCTTTTTCCTCTGGGTCATCGGTCAAAAAGACATGGTGTATGGTTTTTTGTGGTTTAATATTATCAGGGTTTAGTACAATAAATACCAAAGCGCGGGATAGTAGAAAAGATGCTATCCATCGGGGGAGCGTAATAGGTACTTTAACTACAAATTTTAAAATATCCCACATTGTGGTAGACAGCGTGTTAGCCGGCTTTTTAGGTTTGTAGTAGCTGTTATTTATTTTTATCATCATATTCAACCATTTTCATTATTTACAACGTTTTAATCGTCTTCTGGTGATGCAATAGCTTCTCTTTTGCGAGCTTTGCTTGCGCGAGTTTCTCTTGCTCTTTAATTATGATATCTGCTGGCGCTTTGTCAGTAAATTTAGGATTATTAAGTTTACCTTCAAAAAGCGAAATTTCTTTATCAAGACGAGCTAGTTCTTTCTCAAGACGACCTAATTCAGCTTCTTTATCAATCAGGCCGGCCATAGGAATCAGTAATTCCAGATCGCCCACGATAGCTGATGCTGACACGGGTACTTCCTCACCAGCAGATAAACAATGTATATGTGTTAACCTACTTAGGGACAATAATGTTTGCAAGTACTTATTCACTCTTTCCCGCATGGCGGTGGAAGCGTTTTGCATATTCAGTGGGATCAGTTTGGCGGGGCTAACCGACATTTCACTGCGGATCGTACGAATTGACTGTACGATTTTTTTCACCCATTCTAATTCCTCTTCAATGTGTTCATTGATGTGTTTTTTATCTTCTTTGGGATATTGGCATAGCATGATTGTTTCGCCGTGCTCGTTCATATTTTTGGTGGTTAATTGCCAAATTTCTTCGGTGATGAATGGCATTAAGGGATGCAATAGTTTGAGAATTTGATCGAGAACATGGATCAATGTATGGCGTGTGCCACGTTTTTTAGCACCTAATGACTTCTCATCATATAATACAGGTTTTGATAGTTCTAAATACCAGTCGCAGTATTCATGCCAGACAAAGTCGTATAAGGTATTTGCCAGCAAGTCAAAGCGATAAGTTGCAAAATAATGATGGCACTGGTTGATGGTCCGCTGAAGCTTGGACAAAATCCATTCGTCAGCAGGACTGTATTGAAATGCGCCATCACCGAAATCGATTCGTTCTTCATCCGTACTCTGCAATACAAAGCGTGCTGCATTCCACAATTTGTTACAAAAATTACGGTAGCCTTCTACGCGACCCATATCAAAACGGACCGTCCGTGCATTTGAGGCAATCGAGCAAAATGTAAAGCGTAATGCATCTGCACCGAAGGCGGCTATTCCATCGGGGAATTGTTTACGAGTGGCTTTTGTTATTTTATCACGTACCGAATTGAGCATTAGATTACTGGTTCGTTTGGCGATAAGGCTATCGATGTCTATGCCATCAATAATGTCTATGGGATCAAGGACGTTGCCCTTTGATTTTGACATTTTTTTCCCTTCACCATCACAAATCAGTCCCGTAATAATGATTTCTTTAAAAGGAATTTTCCCGGTGAATTTCAAGCCCATCATGATCATGCGCGCAACCCAGAAGAAAATAATGTCAAATCCAGTGAATAGCACCGATGTTGGATAAAATTGTTCTAATTCTGACGTGCGCTCGGGCCAACCTAATGTTGAAAATGGCCATAAAGCTGAAGAAAACCAGGTATCTAATACATCTTCATCTTGTTTAAGAATTACAGAATCATCTAATTTGTATTTGAAGCGGACGTCATTTTCGCTATAACCCACGTAAACATGCCCTTCAATATCATACCAAGCGGGAATTCGGTGACCCCACCAGAGTTGGCGGCTGATACACCAATCCTCAATATTTTCCATCCATTGAAAATAAGTTTTACTCCAATTCTCGGGGATGAAGCGAATGTCGCCTTTTTTTACGGCATCGATTGCTGGTTGTGCTAGTGGTTTGGTTTTGACGTACCACTGATCCGTTAATAGTGGCTCGATGATAACATTTGATTTTTCACCACGTGGAATTTTTAATTTATGCGCTTCTGTTTTAACCAGAAGGTTTACTTTTTCTAAGTCTTGAATAATCCTTTCGCGCGCGACAAATCGGTCTATGCCTTGGTACGCGATCGGTGCATTTTTATTAATAGTGCCTTTTTTGGTAAGGATGCTGATTTGTGGCAGTTGGTGCCGTTTACCGACTTCATAATCGTTAAAATCATGCGCTGGTGTAATTTTTACACAACCGCTGCCGAAGTCTTGCAGAACATAGGTATCTGCAATAATTGGAATAATGCGGTCACACAATGGCAAGTGTACTTGCTTGCCAATTAAATGTTGGTAGCGTGGATCGTCTGGATGAACGGCCACCGCCGCATCGCCCAGCAGTGTTTCAGGTCGTGTTGTTGCAATGACCAATGACTCCGTTGAGTCGACAATGGGGTAACGAATATGCCAGAGAAAGCCATCTTCTTCTTCAGAAAGCACTTCAAGATCAGAGATGGCGGTTCCTAATTTTGGATCCCAATTGACTAAACGGGTGCCACGATAAATGAGCCCTTCATCATGCAATTGTACGAATACCTTTTGGACTGCAGCTGATAATCCTTCATCCATCGTGAAACGTTCACGAGACCAGGCAGGGGATGAACCAATCCGCCGCATTTGACGAGTAATTTCTCCACCTGACTCCTCTTTCCAGGCCCACACACGTTCCAGAAATTGCTCACGCGTCATGTCTTTTCGTGATAGACCTTCTTTATCAAGTTGCCCCTCAACGATTAATTGAGTAGAAATACCAGCATGATCTGTACCTGGCTGCCATAAGGTACGCTCTCCCATCATGCGATGATAACGAATCACCGTATCAATGAGTGTATGCTGAAAACCATGGCCCATATGCAAACTTCCGGTCACATTAGGCGGCGGTAGCATGATGCAATAGCTTTTCCCTTCACCTTGAGGCTCAAAATAGTTTTTTCCTTCCCATGTTTGATAGCATGATTGTTCAATTGCCTCAGGGGAGTATGTTTTTTCCATGGTTTAACCTGTATGGATGAAAGTTGCGGATTTTAACATATTTATGGAAAAAAAATAACCATTCCTGCAAATTGAACAGGGTAAGATAATTTATTCAATGGGTTAGCTGCATGAGTAATGCGGGGATAACGTTTAAATGATTCCGCTACAGTGCTAAATTTTCTTACCGTTGTTCGCTGCTCTTGATTTGACAGTGCACCATTGAAAGAGTAATATTTGCGCTCTTTGTTTTAATTGAGCCTAATTATGCCCAATAACCCGGACTACCCTGATGGCTATTTAGCCGCTAGAGAAAAATTTTCCCGCAGTTTTCTTCAGATGTATGATGAGCTTATTTACCAATCAACACCAGGAGTTGGTACGGCCCTTATTACAGCAATATTTTTTCCGGTTGGACTATTGATGCATTTGGGATTTAATGTTAGTCGGAATCAGCTTTATCGTGATCTCATCCAGTTATCAACAAATGATGCAAAGCGTGTTTTGATTGAACGGGAAGAGGCAATTGAAGCGTTGCGACAGCATGTCATTTCTCTTAGAGACTGTATCCAATGCCCCATCCAATCACTTGAATTTATTCTCAGAGCAGATGTTTTAGATATTATTAAGCGAAATGCGAACGCTATTAATGATCAAAAAGTAGTGCTACAAAGTCGCTTAGATGATCTTAATGAGCAAGCAGAGCGTTTAGGTACGAATGGACAGCAATTGCCCCAGCACCTAGAAACTGAGATAAACGATGTAAAAGATCAGCTTAAGCATCAAGAAACGATCCTTGATAAGCTAAGAAATGCAAATTTCTCACAGGCTTCGATCAATGAATTATTCCCGGAGCATCTGCCTCGTAGAGTGTCTTTTGAGGGTCAACCTTACCGTAGTAGGGTTCTCGAGGATGAACCAGTGCGTATGATTGCGGAGAGAGTTTCTCATCATCATAGGGGAGCTCCCATAGGTAACCCTTCTTTTTTTATCCGTGTTATGGCTCATCCTGCAACATTGATTTTGTCCGGTGTAATTGGTGTCGCATGTTTGCTTGCCCTTGGGTTGTTATCACCCATGTCGGTTGGTCTAACCGTTGCGGTATCGTTAATTACTGTTGCAAGTCTTGGCTTTTTTGCCAGTAGTTGTGCTGTTTCGGTACGTAACAGAGAACAAGAGGGTAGCTATGCTCCTCGTCTAGCGGTCTGATTAGGATACTTTTTCATTAACCTCTAGAGCGCTGTCTCAATGTGTTTCTAGCTAGTATCAAGTAGCAGGGATCATTTTTAATGATCCCTTTACGATAAAGACTTATTCAGACTTCTCGGGCTTTTTTTGAGCGAGGCGATGATCGGTGGCAATGTAGGTGTAAATGGTTGGCACTACAAACAAAGTAAAGCATGTGCCAATCAATAACCCCGTTGAAATCACCAAACCAATATCAAAACGGCTTACGGCCCCTGCACCGGAAGCGATTAGTAAGGGTAGAACGCCAAATACCATTGCGGCAGTGGTCATTAATATGGGTCGTAGACGAATGGCCGCGGCCTCTTCAACAGCGGCTCGCTTATCAAGGTTTTTGTCTCGTTGCAATTGATTTGCAAAGCTAACGATTAAAATACCATGTTTACTGATAAGTCCAATTAGGGTAATCAGCCCAACTTGAGTGTAAATATTAATGCTCGCAGCACCTAGGTTCAAAGGTATTAACGCGCCGCAAATGGCCATGGGTACACTGATCATGATGATGAGAGGGTCGCGAAAACTCTCATATTGTGCTGAGAGCACAAGGAAAATAACAATAATAGATAATAAAAAGGCAAGTACAAGCGTGTTACCTTCTTGGATGAATTGTCGAGATTGGCCACCATAATCATAGGCAAATCCTTTCGGTAATACATGATTGGCTTCTTCCTGTAAAAAGGAGATGCCTTGTCCCAATGTTGTCCCGGGCATCATGACGCCTTGGATCGTTGCAGAATTCAACTGTTGGAAATGTGATACTGAATTAGGTCGTGTGATGGACACAGGATTGATGACTGTTGAAAGAGGGACCATGGAACCAGATGCTGTTTGTAAGTAAATTTGACCTAATTGTTTGGGGTTTAAGCGAAAACGTCTATCCAATTGTGGAATGACCTGATAACTACGACCTTGTAAATTGAAGAAGTTAACATATCCGCCAGATAAAGCGCTGGTTAAGCTGCTGCCAATGGCTTGCATGTTGAGCCCAAGATCAGATGCTTTGGAGCGATTTATTTCTAGGGTGATTTCTGGCTGATTAATTTTCAAACTATTATCCAGATAAATAAATAGCCCACTTCTCTTGGCCTTGTCCAATAATTTATTGGATACATCGAGTAAGCTTTGAAAATCATTGGTTGTTTTGATAACAAATTGTATGGGCGTTCCGCTACCGCCTCCTGGTAGGGGAGGAGGGATCATTGAAAAAGCCTTGAGTCCGGCTACTTTATCCAACTTGCTTTGCAAAGGTTGCTTCATTGCAAACTGACTTTTTGAGCGTTGATCCCATGGCTTTAATACTAAACCAGAAATAGGCTGGGTCGTGTTATTAATGGTAAAAAAATGACTCGCTTCAGGAAAACTTTCATAAATTTTCTCAAAGGTTTTGGTGTAAGCTTCAATGTATTGAAGCGTCGCGTACTGTGGGGCTGTTGCAACAACAAAAAAGAAGCCTTGATCTTCTTCTGGTGCTGTTTCTTTTGATGTGTGGTTATATAAATAAGGCAGCATGAGCAAGACGACTGCCGCAAACACTAACATAATAGCGCGTGTATCGAGTAGGCTGTGCAGTGCATGCTGATAGCGAACTTTTAATTGATTGAATAAATTATCTAGAAACTGAACGAATTGGCCTCCGCTAAGTTCATGTGAAAGAAGCTTGGAGCACATCATTGGTGAAAGTGTCAGCGCAATAATTCCTGATATGATGACCGCACAGGCAAGGGTGAAGGCGAATTCTTTAAACAATACCCCGGTTAAACCCTGCATGAACCCAATTGGGGCATAAACTGCCGCCAAGGTAATGGTCATTGCAATAACGGGGGTGGCAATTTCTCGAGCGCCCTCGATGGCTGCTTCGAATGGTGTTTTTCCTTCCTCTATGTGACGATGGATATTTTCTACAACAACAATGGCATCGTCTACCACTAAGCCAATGGCTAATACGAAAGCAAGTAAGGTGAGTAAATTGATGGAATAACCCAAAAATAACATGAGGGTACATACTCCAATCAACGATAAAGGAATCGTTACAATAGGAATGAGAACGGAGCGGATTGACCCTAAAAAGAGGAAAATAACCACGATGACAATCAATGCTGCTTCAGCAATGGTAATCACCACTTCTTTGATAGATGCTCTAATAAAATCAGTTGCGTCATAAACGATAGTTCCAGATAAGGACGGTGGAAATTGTCGTTGGATTGAAGGAAATACTTTACGTACTTGACTAATGACAGTTAAAGGGTTGGCGGTAGGCGTCGGAGCAATTCCTAAGAAAACGGCTTTTTTTCCATCGAAGGTGACACTGGAGTCATAACTTTGCGAACCTAATTTAACTTTGGCGATATCGTTTAGTCGGATGATCGAGTGCTTGTCACTCCGGACAATCAGTTTGCTAAATTCATTAACGCTATTTAAGTCAGTTTGGGCTGTGATATTAATAGCGACGTATTCGCCTTTTGTGCTACCTGCAGCTGTTAAAAAATTGTTTTGTGCAAGGACTGTGAATACTTCAGCAGGTGCAACATGAAGGGCAGCCATTTTGATTGGGTTAAGAAATACTCTCATCGAGTAAGTCGCTCCACCTAGAATTTCAGCTTTTGCGACACCATCAATCGTTTGTAATTGTGGTTGTACAACACGCAAGGCATAGTCGGTGATTTGTTGTGGTGTCAGGTCCATGCTATCTAGACTAATGTAGAGCAAATCAGTAGATGCATCAGAGGTTTTAACGATAACGGGTTGCTGTGATTCTGGCGGAAGTTGGTGCAATGTTTGTTGCA
>CAMBDN010000070.1 GCA_945865355.1 Legionella genomosp. 1 | reverse complement strand
AATTTATGACCGCCAATCGTCACCGTTTGAAATTCACCATGGCCTTTGCTGCAGTTTTCAATCTGAATATTTAGTGCTTTGATAACTTCATCCATATTACCCTGGGGGTTATCTAGGGGCAGCTCTGACGCTGAAATTTTATGGAATTTAAAGCGCAACACCCCAGGCTCTTTGGCAGCCATTTTTTGTCTTGTGGTGTAATCTGCGAGGCGTCTAATATCTAAACAGTGCTGGATGGGATCATTAGGTAGGGCTGCTTGAGTCATGAAGCTAACGATCATTAGTGCAATTATTAACGCGGATTGAAACATTGGTATCCTTTACCTAGCAATGGGTGAGCGTTTGCTCAGTCATTGATTCTAATTGATAATAAGGATTATATCGTTTATTGACTTGCCATCAAAGGGATGCGTTGCAGGGCGAGAGCCTGAGTGAGTTAAATATAAACAATCATGTGATAAAATAGGGTATCTGATCTTTATTTTGACGTCCTGCAGCTTGTCCGCAGGATCCAGGAATTGAGTAAGATTTCTGGTGCCGCCCATAAAGCGTGGTACGTCGACATTGGGATAAATAATGACCACTCATGATCCGGCCCTGATGATTGACTATCATCGCTGATCAGTTTAATATGTGGGCATAATTTGAACAAAAATTACGTTTTCTGAGGGTCTATCACGTCATGAATATTATTTCTTAAGTTTGCCCAGGCACTGGGCATTGGTTAAAAACCACTTGGTTTTTGTTAATAAACAGAACGCCCGACTTAAGAGAGACCACTATGACGCATCAACCGATTCAATTTAAAAGCATTCGCTTTTCGCTGTCACATAAACTTTGCTTTGAACACTTAAATGAAACGATCTCCTATGGCCAGCGTATTGCGATCATTGGGCAAAATGGGTGTGGGAAATCAACGCTGTTGCAGATGATGCAGGGGCTTGTTGAGCCAACTGATGGCGAACTCATCCTTCCTCAAGATGCAGTTACTGGCTATGTACCCCAATTGATTGAGCAATTTGACGCGTTAAGTGGTGGACAACGGTTTAATGAAAAATTAACGGAAGCCTTGGCTTCTTTTCCTAATATTTTATTATTGGATGAACCAACGAACCATCTTGATCGAAAAAATCGGCATTCGCTGATGCGGTTGTTGCGATCATTCGAGGGAACATTGGTGGTTGTAACCCATGATGTGGCGTTGTTACGCCATGCAATTGATACCATTTGGCATATCGATCAAGGCGGGGTGCGCGTTTTTAGTGGGTCATATGATCATTATCAGCAGGAGTTGGCTATTCAAAAGCGATCCATTGAACAACAATTATTGTTGCTTTCCAAGCAAAAAAAGTCAGCTCATCTTGAATTAATGAAAGAGCAAACACGTGCTAAAAATAGCCGGATGGGTGGCGAGAAAAAAATTGAAAATCGAAAGTGGCCAACGATCAGCTCAGCAGCGAAGATGGGACGATCTAACGAGACCTCTCATCGTAAGACGAGTGAAATCAGCCATAAAAGGCAAATGTTGAGCGAGCAGATGTCTGGGTTGCAAATACCTGAAATTCTCAAACCAACGTTTTCGATTCAAGCCGGGGAAAGTGGGCGCGTTTTAGTATCAATTAGCGACGGTTCTGTTGGGTTTGCGCATCCTGTTTTAACATCGATTAATTTGTCGATTACCAGTGGTGATCGAATTGCCATCCATGGCGATAACGGTTCAGGAAAATCAACGTTGATTCGAGCCATGTTGGACGATAAGGCCATATATAAGACAGGAACATGGCAAGTATTGAAGCGTGAATATATGGGTTATCTTGACCAGCATTATTCAACGTTGGATGCACAAAAGAGCGTTTTAGAGGTGATACAAGATAGTGTGTTGAATTGGTCTCACGCTGATCTTAGAAAACATCTAAATGATTTCTTGTTTCGAAAAAATGAAGAAATCAATACAACGGTTTTACGTTTGTCTGGGGGTGAAAAAGCGCGACTATCATTAGCAAAGATAGCAGCCAGCCCACCGAAACTTTTGATTCTCGATGAAATCACCAATAATTTGGATCTAGAAACCAGAGAGCATGTGATTCAGGTATTGAAAAATTATACGGGCGCGTTGGTGGTGATTTCACATGATGCTGATTTTTTATTGGCTATTGGTGTAACCGTCAATTATCGCATTAAAATGAGCGCTAATCAGGCCGGAGCGAATGAATTTTGTGGTGAGTAAAACAAATCGTTTGACATTGCCGTTACGTCATCCTTTATCGTGGGCTTGGTCAGTTAGAGGAGTAGCCAAATGCAGTATACGGTAAAGAAATTAGCACAACTTTCAGGGGTGAGTGTTCGTACGCTTCGTTTTTATGATGAAATTGGTTTATTGGCGCCTGCTTTTTATGGAGACAATCAATATCGTTATTATGGAGAAGAGCAGCTATTGATGTTGCAGCAAATTTTATTTTTCCGTGAACTTGGCATTTCTCTAAGTGATATTCGGCGGATTTTAAGTAGCGATGATTTCGATAAAATCGAGTCGTTGGAAACACATAAATCGATGCTTCAATCAGGTCTTCTTCGAACTGAAACACTCATTAAGACAATTGATAGAACCATTTCACATATTAGAGGAAAATTAATTATGCGTGATGCAGAAATGTATGATGGGTTTGATCCCAAAAAACAACAAGAGCATGAACAATATATGCTTGATACAGGGGTTATATCTCAGCAACAAATTGATGATAGTTGGCAAAAGGTAGCGCATTGGAAAAAGCCCAACTGGGAGACATTTAAAGATGAAGGAGAACAATTGAATCAAGCCCTGGCTGCAGCGGCAAGTCATCACTTAAAGCCAGACTCCAGTGAAGTGCAAACCTTGGTCCAGAGGCATTACAGCTGGGTAAGTACTTTCTGGATACCCACTAAGGAAACGTACATAGGGCTTGCTCAAATGTATCTTGATCATCCGGACTATTGTTCGTTTTATAACAGATATTATCCTAATTTGGTTGAGTACTTGGTCGAGGCGATGCGAGTATTTGCCGCTCATCAACTATCGTAAAATATTCCGCCTTGTACTTTCAGGGTGGGCATCGCGGCAGGAAGGAGAATTAAACATGCAAAATGCATTTAATACTGAGTTATCCATGAAGCTAAAAGATAATAAGCAGCTTGGCTTTGCCGAATATGGCGAACCTCATGGCAAACCCATTCTTTTTTTTCATGGACTTGCGGGAAGTCGCTTGGATGCTCGTCTTCTTCATAAGATAGCGACTTCAAATCACTGCCGATTGATTAGCATTGATAGACCAGGAATGGGTCTGTCTTCTTTTGATAAAAAGCGAACGATTCTTTCATGGGCCGATGATGTTAAAGCGTTTGCGGACCACTTCAATCTTTCTAAATTTGCAATCATTGGCCATTCTGGCGGCGCACCTTTTGTCGCCGCATGTCTTTATAAAATACCGGAGCGATTAACTGGGGCTGCAATTGTTTCGGGGATGGGGCCTTTTGAGCTTTTGGCAGCGACTGCAAGCTTATCGCGTGGACAGCGATTTCTAAATAGTGCCATTAGAAGATTGCCTTGGATAGCTACTTGCTGCATGAAATTGACCCGCTGGATGTTTAGTCATCCAACCATGCTGAAACAAGGGTTGAAAAAAATGGCCGACGCAGACAGCCATATTTTACAGTCGGGAGTAAATATCAACGCGCTGGGAGCCACCCTGATGGAAACCTTTCGGCAGGGTGTTGCAGGAGCTGCACAAGAGATGCAATTAACGCTTAAACCATGGGGATTTCATTTAGGTGCTATCAAAGCAACATGTCCCGTTACCGTCTGGCAAGGTGGTTTGGATAAGCAAGCTCCGGCAATACATGCGGAACTTTATGCCCAATTAATTTCTAATTCAAAATTAACTTTTTTGGAAAATGAAGGACATTTATCAGTGCTGATCAATCAGGGTGAGGAAATTATACGAAGCATTTGTTCATGAGGGGGATCTACTTATTCTCCCGATACCATCTGGATTGGCAACCTCGTAAGATCCCCATCAAAGGTACAGCAATTCTAGGCTGAGCTGTTATCTAAATCCAGCTTTCTTCAGCTGTGAAGGCAATGGTTAACCAACGTTGTGGGCTATCGCCACCTATGGCGTCCCTTATTTCACTGCGGATTAAATCCAGGGCCTCGATACTTGAAATAGGGTAACCTGCGGGCACTACAATATGTATCTCAATAAATTGAGCGCGTCCGATTTTTGCAACGTAGCTTGAATAAGTTTTGAAACCCTGACGTACTATTAAATCATCTAAAAATGCCCTTATTTCATTATCAAGACCAAATGGGGCGATAAGAAAGACATCACGCATTGCATCACGTACGGCGTTCATTGGCACAAAAATCAAACCACCAGTGAGAATGGCTAGGATAAGGGGATCGACGTAAGGTGTAAGGTTGCTAAAACGAGTATTTTCCATACAGGCAGCGATACCAAATGCGAATAGAAGTGAGGTGGAAATGACAGCAGATATTAGCCAGCTGTGGGTATCCAGTCGTAAGAACTCAGAGTCCACCTTGCGATTTTTTTGTCGTATATATATATACATTGCAATTGATAATACTGACATCAATAAAGCAAAAACCACGGCCCAGTCAAAGTTCAATTCTCGTCCGCCCGATAACAAACTGCCAATGGCGTTAATGAGTGCATAGGCGCAAACTAAAATGAGCGTACTGCCATTAAAGACAAGCACCATCGGTTCAACATGCCAATAACCGTATTGGAATCGGCGGCTACCCTCGCTTGTCAATAGACGCGCAACCAGTAGTGCGAGAACTGACATAATCATGTCAACCACATTAAACATCCCGTCAAATACGATAGCCAATGAACCGGAGAGCAATCCAAAGAGAATACCTGCAACGGCTAATAGGAAGGTTACTGCGATCGATATTTTAAGAACGTGTTGTTCAACTAGTCCTGTCGCTGTGGTGGTCATGCTATTCTGCAATCCTTGTTTAGATTTGATTTGACGTCGCATCTGAATCGTAACTACGCCATTATATCAGTGTTTATCTAATTCTGGTTTTTATAGGCCGGTATTATTCAAATTCATTAAGATTTTGGTTGCCATCCGTGTTATTGAGGTCAACCGGCGGGCCAGGAATGACCCGAGTTTCGCTAGCCCATTCTCCTAAGTCAATCAGTTTGCAGCGGTCTGAGCAAAAGGGTCTGAACGTGTTTTCAGCGCTCCAAGTATTTTCTTTGTCGCAAGTAGGGCAGGTAATTTTCTGTAGCTTATTCATGAGAGTATTTGTTCGTTAATCTAAAGAGTTGCAGTATGCAATACAGCACTCTAGAATTTCAAGTTTCTGATAGCGATGACAGGGATAACCGCATACTTTGTTTATAAAATATCACTTGGCCGTCTTTGCGAACGTAGGGAAGGATCTACTGAACAATCGTTCAGTCTCTTCCTCAGGAGATTCTTCACTTTGTTCGGGACGTGAATACCGTTTTTCGTAAGTCCTGTTCCAGTAAACCCACAAATAAAATTTCCAATATGGTTTACCTGGGCAATTTAAATCAGTCAGGCACATCCGACCAAAAAACCAGTTAAACGCCAGTTATTTTAAAACAGCAATAAATCATAGCAAATGCCGTTGGATAAAAGGATGTAACGAAACCAAATGCTCTCGATATCGGGCTTCTGTGGTAACCAACCCAGAATAATATACGGCCAATGATAAAAAGACTCACTAAAATTGGAATTAGCTTCATACTATTTATGGGTAGTACGGTCGCCAAGACGAGATGGGTAATAAATAATAAAAGAGTTTGTTCTAGCGTATTTTGTATGTAGCGCAGATTAATAATAATTGTTTGATCAATTTTGTCAGTATTCCCTGAAATGGCCGTTGAAGAAAAAAAGCGTTGCTTAGCAACCACTCCAATCCCTAGTAATAGCATCAACAGAGCAAATAAATCGCATCTTATCGCAAATTGCAAGTTGCTTTGCAACTCAAATGTTGGTGAATATTGGGTTGGGAAAAAATAATAGGCAGTTGCTATATCAGCCAGACTAAAAATAGCGCCCCAAAGCATCGCTTGTGCGACGTGTCTTTGCTCGATGGTTAAATTCATTTCATTTGTCCATTTGTTACCGCGCCTTGTACCAGAGAAGTAATGTCCCTATATTCAGATAAAATTACCACAAATAACATGCCTAAAATAGATGTAGAGAAATAACACACATTTGGGGTGACGGGGTTTTAACCTAAAAACTTTAGTAATCCAATTTAACAAGTAAAGGCCACAGCAAATTTAGTGTTTGCAGCTGTATAGTGCCCAAACGGATGACCATGCATAACCGGTTGCTTGGTGCGTAGTAAGCAGCTAAAGAACTGTTACACCATGGAGTAACTTGGTTGGAAATACATTGATAATAATTTCCATTACTCGCAATCACTACGGTACCATCCATATACGTTCCTCGATCTTTTGGATAAAACACAGCACTCGAGGATCATGGTTGTTCAGGAATGACGTGAATACTGTTTTTTGTAATAGGAATCCCATCGCTATTAAGACTCCGTTAATGATGGGTCCGTATACTTTATTGCACGAAATACGAGACTTAAGTTTATAGGGGGAATGATCGATGCCACTCAAACTAATGATAGGGATAAGACACTTTAAGAATAACGCTTTTCCGCAAAAGAAAAGTTTATTTGACGCTTTAAAAGGGGGGCAGTCTCCTGAGATTCTTTTTATAACTTGCTCAGACTCTCGAATTATCCCATCACTTATTACTCATGCAGAGCTGGGTGATTTATTTGTAATTCGCAATGCGGGAAATATTGTTCCTCCGTATTCAACCACCCCTTCGGGTGAAGCAGCAACGATTGAATTCGCTCTGAAAAAACTTAAAGTAAAAGAGATAATTATCTGTGGCCATTCCCATTGCGGTGCGATGCATGGACTATTAACCCCTAATTTGGGCGAGACATTACCTGCAGTAGCGGCATGGTTAACCCACGCTCACTCAACATTGGAACGATTAGAAGAAAAATACCCTGGATTGGCAGATGGCTCGCCGTTAAAGTTAATGCGTACCACTAAAGAAAATATTTTGGTACAAGTTGAAAACCTGAAAACACATCCTCTAGTCAGAGAAAAATTGGCGCTTAAAGAATTAAATATTCATGCTTGGCTTTATGAGTTTGAATCGGGTGAGATTCTAATGTACAACCAAGCCCATGGTGATTTCATTCCGTTTGAAGACGCAGTAACGGAGGCCTTCTCCAGTGACTATATTCTGAATAAAATGACAACGATAGTAGAAGAAGAAGCCATGCGGTACTTAGCAACAAAAGCCTCTCCTAAAACCTTGGCTGATTACCAACAATTGATGGATCTATTTCAAGCGCTGAAATTAAAGGGTGTCGGTATTATTTGGGGATCTATCAAAGAAAAGACCACCGCTAGACTGTGGTCTGAATTTGGTGAGCTGTGTGAGACTGTTGAAGAGGGTATCGATCCACGATTTACGGCTTTGGTTGAACGGTGTTTAGAGGTAAAGCCTAGCAATTTAAAATCGTTCCAAAAAGATGTTCTTGAGTCCCCGGGTTACTGGCAATTTTGCGGTCAAATGATGCGTCGGTTGTTAAGAACGCCCGTGCTCCCAAGTTCTATGGAAGTATCACTCGATGAAGCAAGTTTTAAATTTGGCAAATGAATCTGCCGACGCGCCGCGGATTGAGGGAGCCGCCTTAATGCTCCCCGCTATTTGCGCCCTTCAGTTAAATTTACAGGTAATCCACTCGGGCCTCCTGGACAAAACGTCACAACATAACGGGTGGTGTTAGGTTGTGTTGTGGAGTTCGTGCACTTAAAGCGACTGGTTTGATAGAATTAATTAAATTTTAAATCAGCGATCCCCGTCATCCTTTTCAAAATTTGGTAACATTTTCTTCATATAGTTCCCCAGTACCCAGTTGGTCTTTAGGCGCATCAGTAAATTTAGGTAACGTATCATTGAAATTTATAACATGACTGGCATACCAAATATGCCTTACGGGTTGAAATGAATCAGGGATGCCACTAATGTGGTTAAAATTATTAGCATTAACGCCAATACCGCCTTGCATGGCTGGATCAAGTGAAATGCCATAAATTAGACTCTTGCAAGATGAGCAAAGCAATAGTTTGGCATTCTTTTTAATCAGGCTTTCAAGATTATTTTCTCCAGACAAAATACTAAAATTGTGCGTCAAATAAGCGGCAGTATAAGAGTAACCTACTTTATCTTGGTCATTTTCAGACATTAAAGCAACTTCTCGACATTTATTGCAATGACAATATTGCGTAAAGAGGGGCTCCCCTGTACCTATAAAGCTAACCTTTCTGCAACTGCATTGACCAGGGTAGGTTGTCATTCTATTTTCCCCCGAAGCAGGCATCGAGCGTAACCGCATCGTTCGCTGGCAGCCAATGTCCGTAATCTTCGCCTTTCCACAGGTTGGTTTCAGTTCGTTTTGCTTGAACCATTTTACGAGTGAGGCCTTTACGTTTGAACCAAGACGCGCATCGTTTCTTAATATTGTTGCGGATAACGCTTCTCATAAAGAAGTAATGACAGGGGTTCCACGCCTCATTGAGATTATCATTAATGTAGGGCTTTAATAGATTGTCTTTATTGATGCTCCTAGCAAATATCCATTGATTATCCTTGAAAACAATAATGGGCGGGAGAACGAGATCCCCAATTTGCACCGTATGAGCTAGATTCATATAGAACTTCCATCCGGCATAATTTCCCGAGAGATCGCCATTGGAGAAAACGCCATTAAGCATGGTGCCAAAAAAACCATCTTCTTGTCGCTGGCCGTGGGCTATCATGGCTGCGTGAGCTTGCTCCTCGGATTTACCCTTCGCCAGATAGCGCATATAAAGTTTGTAATACCCCTGTCCTTGTTGAAAGAAATGACCGATCTTGTCCGTTCCAAAATAATACCCGTACATGTTAATTGTGGGTGAGAGAAAAATTAGCGACCCTGGACATTGAGAGAAAACCAGCCAATAAACGGTATTCCATGGCCATGCTTCATTAAAGCGCATTGGTTGTACTTCCTTTGGGAAGCTACCCCAACGTAGCCATCGTTCATATGTTGATTCGGGAAGCCCGATTCCAGTTTCGTCGTAGATTAAATCAACGATATAGGCATCAGAACTCCGAAGTGCCAGTTGTGAGGCTGCTTTCTTGCTATGCTGCGCTTTTGGAAGAAGCGCTTGGATCTCTAAATTGGTTTTGCGCATAGCATTTTCGAGAACACCATAGAGCCTAAGACTTACCGTCGGGCCGATATCGACTAGCTCGCCAGGTGGAAAGGTGAACTGATCTGTTTCTTCTGCTTGAATTTCTTGAGTTCCAAATAGGCTGAATAGTAAAATCGTAATAAAAATAACGTGACTTGCAAAAGCCATTTTCCTTTGTCCTTGATAGCATCTCGATTATGAAACAGATCACCCAACGTACTGAGTGTCTGCAAACTGACATAATAGGATTTGTAAATGTCCAATTCCCTTGCAGTAAATGCAGTTATAAGGGCTGTAAAGGCAGCTTTTTTATTATGTCCTTTATTTTCTGCTAAAATACCATCTCCCTGCTTTGTTGCGCAATGTCTGTTTTGTCTCGATAGGGAACACAAATAATGGCGCTTATACGGCATCGAATAAATCCTTGAGAGAAATGATCATTCAGGCGTTTGACGGAGCTTTTTTAAATTTCCCCGCTGCGTTTTTTTATCTAATCTTTTTCTCACCGATGTTTTAGATGGTTTTGTTTTTTTTCTTTTGATAGGTGTGGCACTTGCTCTCTTAATCAGTCCGACCAACCGTTGCAGCGCATCAGCTCTATTCTGCTCCTGGCTTCTATATCGTTGCGCCTTGATGATGATAATACCTTCTGCGGTTATACGGTCATCGTTAAGTTGTAATAGCCGAATTTTATATTCGGTGGGTAAGGTCGATTGTTCAATATTAAATCGAAGGTGTATTGCCGTAGAAACCTTGTTAACATGCTGCCCACCCGCGCCTTGAGCACGTATGGCGGTTAATTCAATGTCTGAAATTGGAATGAATACATGATTTGTAATTTTTAGCATAGGGCTCTTGTTTGGAATATGTGATCTTATCGAGGTTCAACAATTAACATGTTCAATGGCTAGCAAGATCATATCGTTGCTTGTTTTATGTCGAATGATCTTCCGGGCGTTGAGTAATAATTTTTTATATCCTAAGCGTGGAAATTTATGTTGGATCTCGAAACCCTCAAATACAAGATTCTCCGTGAGGACTTGATCCAGCAGTTTTCGCAGATTTGGAAAATTCCATTGTTCGTCCCCTACATCGAAGAAGAACTTTCCAATGGTATCTTCAGATTTCAAGATAAATTGATTGTAAAACGACCGGTTTGCCGTAATGATATTTAAATCGGAACCCAATACAATAAGTGGCTCACGTACGGTATCTAAAATATTTTCAGAAAAAACCAGCTCATCATGTAACTCATTATTCAATTTTGATAATTTTTCTTCAGTCAACTTATTGTGAGTAATATCAGTAAATGTAATAACGACACCATCAATCATATTGGCTATTGTCCGATAGGGTAAAATATGCACAACGAACCATCGTTCGTTGGTGGCTTGAACCTCCATTGTTTTGTGCGTGAGTGTTTTTAGAACCTCTTCTGCATTTTCAATAAGATTGGTATTTTTTATATTGGTTGCAAAATGTTTAAAGGAGCGACCAATATCAGCAGGTATCAAGTGAATTAATTCTTGTGCTTTGGGAGTAAAACGTTTAATTAGGGATCTCAAACTTAATAACCTACCCATTATGTCAGGGGGTAGAAAAATAGCATTTGATGAATATGGTTATCATAGGATAGGATCCATTTCATCTTTAAACTGAAGGAATGACTGGTTGTACACGGATGTTGAGCGATAAAATAAA
>CAMBDN010000069.1 GCA_945865355.1 Legionella genomosp. 1 | reverse complement strand
GTGATATTTATTGCTAACGCATCCGCTACCGCGGATTTGTCTGCTCAGTTTTTTATCTGTTTCCTAAAAAACAGGAGACAGATAAAAAACTGAGCTCTATTTAACACACTGACCGATCGCACTGTTGCACTTCACTTTTGAATCGGCGGGTATTAAACTCCGCGGGAGGAAACCTTATCGTTTTAACGAGATAATCTTAACCCAATTCCATTAACCTATCAATTGACCTTAAACTTTCTCCGGGGCTAGAGCGTCATTGCGAGCTTGCGGAGCAAACCAGTTCCGTACCTTGAACTCATGGACGGCTTCGTAAGCTCGCAATGAAGCCCTGATGTATGTAACAAGCGCCATAAAGAAGCTAAAAATTTTATACAAATCAAATTTCGCGACAGCAACCAACTACCTAGGTACACAAACAAGTCTGCGCTCATCATCCTCGACAATGTCTTCATCATTATTCGATTCTAACAATGGTGTTTCAATTTTTTTAGCTAACGCAGGGACTGCTGGCTGTTTATTGAAATAGCCTTTCATGCACTCATAACCAACATAAACAGCGGTTAGGACCAGCGCCGCTTCCCAACAAACAGCAAAAACGGTCACAATCAAAAATGGCATAATGATATTTTTAGCCATGCTGATGATAAAGTCATTACGAGCGGCTTGCATCTCCAACAGCGCAATGGTTGTGTCGCGGTCCTCAAGCTCCTGTTGCTGTAAAATTAGCGATTTATCTCTATATTTTCCATAAATATCAGCTGATAAATACATCGCCACCGCTACAGTACAAACTAAAAAGCATAACGGCGCTGCTGCAGAAGCCAACACCAAGGAAGCAGAAAAACCCGCCATCAATAAGCCTGCCGCCGCCACATTAAATAAATAGGTCGAACTAGTAACCTGCCAATTACGCTCCAGCTCCTCCAATTGCTCGTCTATTATTTTACAATGCAATTGATATCGCTTCATTTCCTCTGCGGAAATAGAAGCCGCACTCATCAGCGTTTCATAATTCCTTTTTTCGCTAAGATACTGTGCTTTTTTACACAAATACTCGTTCTTGGCGAGTTGACGGCGATAGAGCAGTAAGGCCGCATCAAAACATAAAAAGCCGATCGTTAAGCCATTGGCAAGCGATGCCGAAACGTTAAAAAGATAAGAGTAATTGGTTAACAGATTAACCGATCCCCATGCCAAATCATTGAGCATCACGCAATGACGCAAATACAGTTCCTGATAAAATCTGGCTTTGGTACTTAAAAGACGCTCTTCGTCCGTAGGCATAAACGTGTGTTTAATCAACAAACCAGCATTAACAATAAAGCGTGCCGCAAACACACCAACACTTAATAAATTAAAGACCTTAGCGGTGGCATTAATATTTGAAACCATGCCGTTTACATCAGTATGAGTGCCCAAAAATTGATCCAACTTCTCAATCCAATGCAACTCATTTGCTAAGAGTAACGATTGTCTAACGGTGAGCTTACAAAATAGGAAATGTATACGTTGCATATTTGTAAATGAGATCCAATCACGAACTTTCGCAATGTGCCTAGGCGTACTGGCCAACACACCAAGATCAGCAGCAAGCCCATCTTGAAGTTGAGCAAGCCACGTCCTTTCGTCCACCGCTTCATCTTCAAATTTGCCTTGTTTACAACGGAAACGAAGTTTCTTACTCAGCTTACGATATTCCTCAGCCTTGTCTCGTTTATCATATGCAGTATAGTAATTTTGCAACATCATGCTACAGTAATAGCAATAAAGCCAAAATTCTTTGCGATCGGTGTCCTGCTTCCTGAGACTGGCAAAGAGTTGGTTAAACTCTTGCTCAATAAGCACACGATTTTTAGCTAAAAACCGATAGTCTTTTTCCTTTGCGCGGCCCCATGCCCCATCTGCCGTAGTTACACTTGAAAAAAAACCTTGTTTGTCCCCAGAGAAGTCTTTATAAAGAGCAGAGTAAGCCATAAATTCACCCACAAAATAAAAATTGAACAAACAGTTAAAAAGTATACCCTACCATTCCGATTCATTTGACACAAGTTATTTTTGTATTTATTTTTTGCATATTGGGTAGTAATGATAGAATTATATCCGCGAAAGAAAGGAATTGAAGGCTATGAACGGCATGAGAGAGATTAGAGTCCAATGAGTATCCTTTTAAAAAAAATACATATTAAAATGTCGATATGGCTTCATCTGCAGTTCCATAAACAGTTAGCTACATTTTTTTTGAACAAGATGAGCTGGCCTCATTTTTATGAAACCATCGAGAAAAAATACGAACGTTACACTTAATGAAATTCTTTTTTTTCTAATAGTAAAAAGCAAACACTTTATTTACCGATACAAAAACTAGAAAAAATCACCCCTAGCAGATCATCTGGAGTAAATTCCCCAGTAATTTCACACAGTGACTGATGAGCCAAACGCAA
Organism: Legionella genomosp. 1; assembly: GCA_945865355.1. GTDB lineage: Bacteria > Pseudomonadota > Gammaproteobacteria > Legionellales > Legionellaceae > CAMBDN01. The sequence goes on along the minus strand of CAMBDN010000069.1, from coordinate 8,701 downwards.
ATCTTCAGCTAGCAACTCTCCGGCACGATGTATTGCTAATTGGTTTTGTCCTGCTAACAACAACGTTTTCGCTGCATCCAGCGCTTCGATGTGTCGCCTTCTTGCTAAAAATTGCCCTTCTGTTGCTTGGTAACCAACCACTTCTTTTATTTTTTCTTTTAGAAGCAATAAACCATCGGCTGACTTTGCAGACAGATAAACGTCATTGTTTTCAGTTTTTGCAGGCATTTCCAATTGATCGATTTTATTGTAAATACGAATAACGGGTACCTTTGGCGGCAATTGTGCATGAATTGCTTCGCTTAATTGACTTAGCGCATCATCTGGCTCACAAACATCTATCACCATTAACAAGCAATCCGCTCGCGCTACCTCTTGCCACGCTCGCTTGATCCCTTCTTTTTCCACGACATCGTCACTTTCTCGTAAACCTGCGGTATCAATTAAATGCAGTGGAATATCATCCAGCAAAATATGCTCACGCATAACATCACGTGTGGTACCTGCAACATCGGTCACTATCGCTACTTCTCGACCAGCTAGACAATTGATCAAGGTTGATTTACCTGCATTCGGTCGTCCAGCTATAACGATAGATAACCCTTCTCGCAGCATTGCTCCCTGACTTGCACTAGCACGGATGATATCCAAATCATTCAAAATTTTATTCAGCATCTTCGATACTTTTCCATCATTCAGAAAATCAATTTCTTCTTCAGGAAAATCAATTGCGGCTTCTACATATAATCGCAAATGAATCAGCTGCTCATTTAGTTCGTTGATTTTTTTTGAAAAATCGCCTTGTAACGATCGCATTGCCATGCGCGCTGCTGTTTTTGAGCTTGCGTCGATCAGATCAGCTATTGCTTCTGCTTGGGTTAAATCAATTTTATCATTGAGAAAGGCTCGTTCAGAAAACTCACCCGGTCGCGCTAAGCGCGCCCCTAGTAAAACACACGCATGAATCAACCGATCCATCACAATAGGTGCCCCATGACCTTGTAATTCAATAACATCTTCACCAGTAAATGAATGGGGTGCTTTAAAATATACTAGTAGGCCTTGATCAATTAATTCGCCATCATTATCAAAAAAAGAGCGGTAATTAACGGAGCGTGGAACTACTGATTTTTGGTTAACGGTTAACTGTTGAGAAATGGTGTATGCGAGCGGACCTGATAAGCGGATGATACCTACCCCACCACGACCTGGTGGGGTAGCTACTGCAACGATGGTATCGATGCTCATTTATTTTGCAATAGCCAATTTTGCAGGTTTGGCATCACTGTACTTACGAGTAATGTACCATTGTTGCAAAATGGATAACGAGTTATTAACAATCCAGTAAAGTACCAAACCAGCCGGGAAATTCCAGAAAAGTCCGGTAAACAGTATCGGTAAAAACATCATTACCTTCGCTTGCATTGGATCGGGGGGAGCTGGGTTTAATCGTTGTTGAATCAGCATCGTAGCACCCATAATGACCGGCAAAATATGGAAAGGATCGGGAATCGCCAAATCTTTTATCCAAAAAATAAAGGGGGCTTGACGTAATGCAACACTTTCTAATAAAACCCAATACAACGCGATGAAAACGGGGATTTGGATAACTATCGGTAAACAACCACCCAGAGGATTAACTTTTTCCTGTCGATACAACTCCATGGTTGCCTGGCTTATTTTTGCTTTGTCATCACCATACCGTTCACGCAGCAAGAGTAACTTAGGCTGCAATTTGCGCATCGCTGCCATTGATTTATAACTCGTAGCGGATAGTCGGTAAAATGCTAGTTTTACAAGAACCGTCACTAAAACAATCGACCATCCCCAATTGCCAACAATCGAGTAAATGGCTTTCATTAATGAAAACAACAACGATGAAAGGAACCATAACCAACCATAGTCAACTGTCAAATCAAGTCCAGGAGCAATTTCTTTAAGCACACTGGTATTTTCTGGCCCCAGATACAGCTGTGAACTGACTGTTTCCCGTTGATTCGGTGCCAGCGTAATGGGTTGGCTAACGGCACCAATGGTGTAATCATCGTCAATGGCACGAGTATAAAAATTATCTTTACTACCCGTCGTCGGTACCCAAGCAGTAAGAAAATAATGCTGCTGCATTGCGATCCAACCACCTTCAGTATTTACATCAAGATTCGCCTTGGTCATATCTTTAAAATTGACCTTTTTATAGCGATGTGTACCCGGTTGAGAATAGGACGCACCGGTATAAGATCCCACATGAAACACACTGGATTTATCTTCTTTCGGTGAGCTACGCAATAACTGCGTGTTCATATAGCCTTTCCAAGCGGTGTTTCCTTCATTGGTCAATTGATAGCGAACATCAATCAGGTAACTTCCTCTGGTAAACACAAATTCTTTGTTGATTAACAATCCTTCGCTATTTTTTCCCGTTAAAGTAACCACCAATGTTTTTTGTCCTGTTGGCAAATTGTATTCTTGCTGCTTACTTTGATACTGACCATCCGCATTTTTTACGTCTTGTCCTCTGACCACAAATAAGCTGCTATTTGCTACATACTTTGCACCGGAAGTACTTTGCAACAACACGAATGGCTTGTCTTTTTCATCGATACTGATTGGATAATCCAATAATTTAGCATCAACGATATCCCCTTGCTTTAAATCAATAGCAATGTCTAAAACGTCCGTTTGGACCTGAATTGTATTCACTGTTTCTGTGGTACTAGTCATCGACTCGCGTTCGGTCGTCGATTTATCAACTGACGCATTACTAGGAATATTTGGTAACATCCGCTGATCTTTAGACTTTTCGGGTTGCGTCATTTGTTGCGGCTGTGTAGTTGCTGTTGGATAATCATGCTGCCAGTTCATCCACAAGGCATAAACAACCAATGCCAATGCTGCATATAAAATAACTCGTCTGGTATCCATTAAGGCTTCTCTTTATTAGGTAAAATAGGATCGTAACCACCATCAGCCCAGGGATGGCATCGTAACAAACGATGGCAAGCTAGCCATAGTCCTTTGCAAATACCATAATGTTGAATGGCCAAAAGGGCGTACTGTGAACAACTGGGGTAAAAACGGCAACAAGGTCTTATGAGAGGACTTAGCAAATATTGATATAACCTGATGGGTAGGCAAATCAGTTTCCGCATAGTTTGTCCCATGTTTTGCTCAATTTGGTGATAATAATTTTATTCTGCACATTTGCAACACCATTTCTGGCTAAAACTACGATATCGACGTTGGGTAAAATATGCGTTCGAAAGGACTCTCTCAATAAACGTTTTAGCCGATTACGGTCATGTGCCTTGGCAATTGTTTTTTTGGACAGTGCCAAGCCAAGACGTGCATGACCGATTGAGTTTTCACGATACAACACAATAAAATCGGAGGTTACCAATTTTTTTGCTTGATTAAACACGTTATCGTAGTCGATTTTATTTAATAATCGCCGTGTTTTGTCAAAGCAGTACACGTGATTAAGCAGATAAACGTTTGCGGCCTTTAGCACGACGACGCTGAAGAACTAATCGACCGGATTTAGTTGCCATACGTTGGCGAAACCCATGATCGCGCTTGCGTTTTAAGTTACTGGGTTGGAAGGTACGTTTCATAATGAACCTGTAATAATTTTTCAGAGTCGGCAATGATAGAAAAATTTGCATCGGCTGTCAAATTTGAATCAACTTTAACCGTGATTTGTTTTGTGTATACGACAATACAGCTTATCTCTGAAATTATTTTAGCGATATTGCTAATAATAATAAATAAGTAATTTATTTAACTTATTGTTTATTATAAGGTTCTGTTTTACTGTGGTTAGTTATTAAAAAATCATAACTATCAATGCATTACAAGATTTTTCTCCTGTTAATAATGATTGTTTTAAGTCGGTATAATTTAGACAGACTTACGATTTTTAAAATATATATTCTTTTATCAACGCTTTTTCAACGTTAAATCAACGTAGTTATTAACAGCATTTAATAAACAGGTATTTTTTGAGTTTTTTTACGTTTGTAAATTTAGCTAAAATATTTTTTGGTCTGGCCTTCTATAATAATAATAAAATAATTTATTTAACTTATTGTTTATTATAAGGATCGTTTTTTCTGTGGTTAGTCCTTAAAAAATGATTACTATCAATCTATTACGAACTTTTTTTCCTGTTAAGAAATACTGTGTTCAGCCGGTATAATTTAGCTAAACTCGCGATTATTGAATGAATTGTTTTTTTATCAACGCTCTCTTAACCACTAAACACTATGGTTATTAACAGCATTCATGACGTACGCATGCTATAAAATAAAATATAAAATTGAAAAATAAAGGAACAAAAAGATTTTTTTCAAGCGAAGCAAAACAATCCAGGACTATTTTCGATTGGGAGTTCTATCTTGATTCCTTCTCTTTGTTGGTAAGGTGGGCCAAGTCCGCTTTTAAAAACAAATTATTTGTTTATCTCTGACAGCCTTTAGAATAATAGGCAGTCTTCATGTTGTTTGTTATACTGTTGGTGATTTTCGTACTAATTATTTACATAATTTATTTTTTTTCTTATTCCATGCCAGCAGTCAATCCACCTGTATTAGTGATAATCTGTTGGTTTTTTCAAAGAATTATTTTATTGCTGCTTGTTCATATCGGAAATAGGAAAATTTATAATTCGGCGTCATTTGAATCGTAACGTAAGCCAACCATGAGCTGAATTTTCATATTTATGAAAATGAACGTTCCATTTTTTTTGCTTACTTAATTTGTAGCCTGTGATCTATTATTGATAGTTAATCATTTTAATTATTGTGATTATCTTGCTCGCAGACTGTGTTCAATGGCAGTATTTATTATGTGGTTACTGCGTCATTTACTTTTTATTTATTTGATTTGTGGCGTTTGGTTTTTAGGAGTGTGCTGTGTCTGCAACTGTTTGGCAGCAATGCTTGGGTTTTTTAAAAGAAGAATATCCTGCCCAGCAATTTAATACTTGGTTACGACCTTTACAAGCGGAGTCTGATGATAATTCGTTGGTATTGCTTGCACCCAATCGTTTTGTTGTTGATTGGGTAAAAAAACATTTTTATGCTCGTATTAAAGAATTAGTCAGCCAAATAAGTGCAGACGCGATTAAATTAGTCAGTATTGAAATTGGAAGTAAAGTTGCACAACCTGTTGTTGTTGACAATCAAGCTACACAAATCGCTCAGCAAGCTGTTAATAGCAAAGTAGTGGCTAAAAAATCAGCTGATCATTACAAAAATAGCTACCTTAATAAGAAATTTGTGTTCGAGAGTTTTGTTGAAGGAAACTCGAACCAATTGGCTCGAGCGGCTTCCTGGCAAGTAGCGGAGAGACCTGGTGATGCTTATAATCCCCTCTTCATTTATGGTGGTGTTGGTTTAGGCAAGACCCATTTAATGCATGCCATTGGTAATTCGATTTTAAAGAACAATCCCGAAGCTAAAGTCTTGTATTTGCATTCAGAGCGGTTTGTTGCCGATATGGTAAAAGCATTGCAAACTAACTCTATAAATGAATTTAAGCGATTTTATCGTTCTTTAAATGCTCTTCTTATCGATGATATTCAATTTTTTGCAGGAAAAGATCGTTCACAAGAAGAGTTTTTCCATACTTTTAATGCTCTACTTGAGGGGCAACAGCAAATTATTTTAACGAGTGATCGCTATCCTAAAGAAATAGAAGGGGTAGAGGAGCGTCTTAAATCACGTTTTGGTTGGGGGTTAACGGTTGCTGTAGAGCCGCCAGAGTTAGAAACACGTGTAGCCATCTTAATAAGTAAGGCAGAATTATCAAATATTGAATTACCTTATGAAGTTGCATTTTTTATTGCTAAACGAATTCGTTCAAATGTTCGTGAATTGGAAGGCGCATTGCGGCGCGTTATTGCTAATGCTCATTTTACTGGTAAACCAATTACCATTGAATTTGTTACCGATGCCTTACGCGATCTACTTGCTTTACAAGATAAGCTGGTTACTATTGAGAACATCCAAAAAACCGTTGCAGAATATTACAAAGTTAAAGTTGCTGATTTATTATCTAAGCGCCGCAGTCGATCTATTGCACGTCCAAGACAAATGGCGATGGCTCTAGCTAAAGAATTAACAAACCATAGCTTACCTGAAATTGGTGATCATTTTGGTGGTCGAGATCACACGACAGTGATCCATGCATGCAGAAAAGTCAAAGAGTTGGTGCTTGAGGCAAGTGACTTTGCAGAAGACTATAAAAATTTGATGCGTATACTATCCTCCTGATTTGAGATTAATTATGTTTGAACTAACAATTAGTAAGCAGCAACTTCTTACCCCATTATTAACTGTAGCGGGAGCTGTTGATAAAAAGCAATCTTTGGCTATTTTGTCGAACATCCTTTTAAAGTTAACGGATGGAAGGTTATTTCTTACAGCTACCGATCTGGAAATTGAAATCACCGGTTCTGTTGTCGTAAACTCCAGTGAAGGTAGTGGTTCAATTACTGTTCCTGCAAAAAAGATGATTGATATTATTCGATCCCTAGATGATGATGCTAATCCAACGATCTCATTTAACGCAGGCCTGGTTACGATCAAACAGGGTCGTAGTCAATTTAAATTAGCAACACTTCCGGCGGATGATTATCCCAATAGTGAAGATGAAGTCAATGATGTTGAGTTTTCACTGGCCAAAAATACCTTAATTCATTTGTTTCAATCCACTCATTTTGCGATGTCCCAACAAGATGTCCGTGCATTTCTAAATGGCTTACTTTTAGAGTTGGATCATCAAGCGATTAACGCCGTCGCTACAGATGGTCATCGTATGGCTATTTGTCGTTTACCTAATCAATTAAACAGCCAGCTCCACCGATTTCTTCTTCCTAGAAAAGGTGTTCAAGAAATACTAAGGTTGTTAAGCAATATTACAGATGATCAAATCTTATTATCTGCTGGTAAAAGTCACTTTAAATTAGTGACGGGTCAATATACTTTTTCTACCAAGTTAATTGAGGCCCGATTTCCACCTTATGGCAAAGCCATTCCTACATCCCAAGACAAGCAAGTGATTATTGATCGCGATTTATTAAAGCGAGCATTATCTCGTATTGTTATCTTAGCCCATGAGAAATCGCGTGCTGTTTTGCTGCATATTCAACCGGATCAACTCACCTTAATTGCAAATAATCAAGAACAAGAGGAAGCGATTGAGACCTTGGTAGCTGAGACGCATGGTGACGAGTTAAAAATTGGTATCAATGCAAGTTATTTGTTAGACGTGCTTAATCATGTTTCAGAAGGACGTTTAAGGATATCGTTGGCTACCACGGATAGTAGCATTTTGGTCGAAACGCTAAACGATGAAAACTACTCTTATATCATTATGCCCATGAAAATATGAGTATTGTTGATTTAAATATACATCATTTACGTAATATCTCTTCTGCTCGACTAAATTTACATCCCCGTTGCAATTTATTTTTCGGTTCAAATGGAAGTGGTAAAACTTCTATATTGGAAGCAATCTATTTATTAAGTACAGGCCACTCTTTTCGTACACGTGAGATTTCTCCTTTGGTTAGCCATGGTGAGTCTTCCTTGACAGTGTTTGCACGTACATCTACTGATGATTCTGTTAGTATCCAAAAGTCCTTACTGGGACCAACTCAGGTTAAGTTAAATAGGCAGGCTTGTTTTAGTAGCAGTGAGCTTGCTCGCTTTTTACCCTGCCAGGTTTTTTATCAAGATATATTTCAGATTATTGATGCAGGCCCCGCAGTACGCCGTACTTTACTTGATTGGGGATTGTTTCACGTGGAACAAACTTATCATTCAATCTGGAAAGACTATCGTTTAGTGCTAAAACAAAGAAACGCGTTGTTAAGGCAGAAGGCAGGTTACCAAAGTTTTATACCTTGGGATAATCAGTTGGTTTCACTTGCAAGCGCATTGGATGCATTACGTTTAAAATACTTTAGTCGATGGAACGATATTTTTCAGCAGATCTTGGCGCAATTGACGGATGTACCCTGTACTATTGAATATTATAAGGGTTGGGACAAGAAGCAGACGGGCAAATCATTGGCCGAAATTCTTGTTGAACAATTTGATGCGGATTTACATCGCCAATATACACACTCAGGTGCACACCAAGCTGATATTTCCTTTGATCTTTCTAGTAGAAAGGCTAAATTATTACTTTCACGTGGTCAACAGAAGATCGTGTTGATTGCTCTAAAGCTTGCTCAAACTAGCTTAGTACCTACAGAGTGTTTGTATTTATTTGATGATGTTGCTGCTGAACTTGATTCACATCACTTATCAAGGTTTGTTACTTGTCTAAGTGATGTAAATGGACAATTCTTCATTACAGCTATGGACGATGCTGTAATCAGATTACTCAATGATACCATTGAACTGAAGCAACTCCCACTGAATCAAGGTGTGTTTGCATAGCCTTTGACAGTAATTAATGTTCCACGTGGAACAACAACTTCGCCCATATTTTTACAGTTTAAGTCGGATATCATTAAATAGAAAAAATACAGATATCCAGCAATATATCTACAGGCCAATCCGTATTAACTTGATGGGAAAACATAATATTTTTGCGAGAAAAAAAGAAATCCTGCAACGCACATAATTCCTACCGCAAGGACCAGTTGAGGTGGGTAACCTAGTCCGTCAGCAAAGATGATTAGAAACGATAG
>CAMBDN010000068.1 GCA_945865355.1 Legionella genomosp. 1 | reverse complement strand
TTATTCTATGCTCTGGGAATAATTTAATAAATAGATCATAAGCGGCCTTATCATGAGCGGCGTGTCCAAATGCTGGCATGACAATGCCTTTATTGGCAAGATAAAAATTAATGTACGACAATGTTAAGCGCTCATCTGCTAAATAGGTCGCAGGGGGTTGCTCAACAGTATACACCTCCAGTGCCCGTCCTTTAGCGTCAGTGGATGATTTTAAGATGTTAAGATTTTCATGCAAGATAGGGTAATTGGCATCTTCTTTATCATGAGTAATGAGTGCGAGTACTTTGCCGGGCGCAATAAAACAGGCAATTTCATCAATATGGCCATCTGTTTCGTCACCGACAAGGCCTTTGTCCAACCAGATTATTTTTTCACAATGCAAGTAGTCGTGAAGATAGTTTTCGATGTCTTGTTGTGACAAATGTGGGTTACGGTTGGCATTCAGTAAACATTCACGTGTGGTTAATAGCGTGCCTTCGCCATCCACGTGAAAAGAGCCTCCCTCCATGACAAGGGGCGCTGAAAAATGCTGTGCCGCGGTGTCGTCGATGATTGCTGATGCAATTTTCTTATCGAGCTCATAATCATCGTAGTTCCCACCCCAAGCATTATGCAACCAATCAACGCCTGCTAATTCACCTTTTGTATTCAGTAAAAATGTAGGGCCGGTATCCCGGGTCCATGAATCATTAATGGGCAGGGGAACAAGGCGAATATGTTCGCCACAGAGGAGCGCTGCTTCTTTCAATTCATCTGGATTAACCAATAGGGTGACGGGTTCATATTGGGCAATGGCTTTTGCAACGGCGGCATAAGCAATGCGCGCTTTTTTCAGACCTATCGTTGCCCATGTTTCTTTATGGCAGGGCCATGCCATCCAGCAACCCGCATGGGGGTGCCATTCGGCAGGCATGTAAAAACCACTTTGTTTTGGCGTCATTGCTTATTGATTCCCATTTAGATAAGTTAGCTGAGTAAAAATACTTCGTAGTTCATTCAAATATGATTGTATATTTTCTTGAGATAGCTCGGTATTAATTAATTGCTTTTCATAGGATTGTAATAATTTTTTGGTATCGAAATGTGCCAGATTCAATACATTGGTGATGGTGTCTCCGCTCACCAAGTCATTGATTTCAAATTGGCCATTTTGCAGTAATTTAACATCCAGTGAGTTTGTGTCGCCAAATAAATTGTGTAGATTCCCAAGAATTTCCTGGTAAGCGCCAACCAAAAAGAAAGCAAGATCGTAAGGCTTGTTGGCATCAAAAGGCGGCAATAACAACGTTGAATTGATGCGTGCTCGCCCGGTATATTGTTTTAACGTACCATCAGAATCGCAGGTTAAGTCTTGCAAAATACTATACATGCTTGGTTTTTCAGTGAGTTGTGAAATGGGTACGATGGGGAATATTTGTCCGATGGCCCAAGCATCTGGAATGGATTGAAAAAACGAAAGATTACAAAATATTTTAGCGGCTAATCGCTCATTGATGGTCTCTATGAGTTCACAATCCCCTGGGTTGTTTTCATCCAATCGTTGCTGAATTTCGAGACAGATAGTGGTGTGTAATTGCTCAACCTTTGCTTTTTCAGTCAGGCTGATTACGCCATGCTTAAACATTGAATTGGCATCATGTAGCTCGTGCTCAGCATAATGGTAGATTTCTGTGGGTGAGTTATCAGCAATCACTTGATACGTTTCTAAAATATCGTGAATCACTCGTGACTCATCAGGCTCGATGACTGGGAGTGGGGCTTTTTTCACGACCTCCACATCAGTGATGTTTGTCACCAATACGGCATGATGCGCGGTCAAAGCTCTTCCTGACTCTGAAATAATGTTGGGTTCGGGCATTTGGTTTTCTTGGCACAAGTTGCGCACAGCCAAGAGAATGTGTGCGGCGTATTCCTTCAGCGTGTAGTTCATTGAACAATCGGTATTCGAACGCGTGCCCGCATAGTCGATGCCCAGGCCACCACCAACGTCAATGGTGTTAATCGGCGCATTCAAACCACGTAATTCGACGTAGTAACGGGTGACTTCTTTCATGCAGTTACGTATGTCGTGGATATTGGCTATTTGTGAGCCAAGATGGCAGTGCATTAACTGTAAACAGTCTAGAAAATCGTTGTCTTGTAATTGATGAACCAAATCAAGCACTTGCCGGGCATTCAAACCAAATTTTGATTTGGCGCCGCCCGTATTTTCCCATTTTCCCGCACAGGTGGTTACCAGGCGTATTCTTACTCCCAACCGCGGCTTAATGCCCATCCGCGTTGCTTCACGAAGAATGATGTCTACTTCAGATCGTTTTTCAATGATAATAAAAACAGTATGACCCATTTGTTGTGCAATGAGGGCCGCCCTGATGTAGCAGCTGTCTTTATAGCCATTACAAACGATCGTTGAGGGTGTTTCTCCAAGTAGGCCGATGACGGCCATTAGCTCAGGTTTACTACCCGCTTCTAAACCAATTTTGTGCTCAGGTGCTTTTAGTAACTCTTTGACCACACAGTATTCTTGATTCACTTTGATGGGATAAACCAGTTGATAGCTTCCTCCATAGTTTATCTCGTCGATGGCTTGTGCGAACGCTTCATAAAGTCCTCGTACACGGTCATGCAGGATGTCGGTGAAACGAATGAGTAGTGGTAAATGAAGACCCGCTCGGCCAGCAGCGTGCACGATGGCTTGTAACTCTACTCCCTTGTCCGCAGGATTTTTGCTGATTTCGATGTTACCTTGCGGGTTAATATGAAAATATCCGGCGCCCCAGTGGTTGATGTTATATAAATTCTCATTCGTTTCGTTATGGCGATTCATTCGGCTTTTCCATGGTTAGATTGATCGACTTGACCCAGTTCATGATAGGTCTCAGGTTGTCGTTGTGCTTTGAACGGAAACAATCGTCCCCACAACGCTCGTTGATTAAAATCAAGCTCAGCAATGAGCACGGCGGGTTCATTTCGTGGCGCTTGAACTAATATTTCACCGAAAGGGTTACTGATAAAGCTACTGCCATAAAATTCCAGATCATCTTCACAACCAATACGATTCACCGCAATGATAAAGTTGTTGGTCATAATCCCCTGTGCCACCATGACTTTTTGCCACATGGGTTGACTATCAAAGCCAGGTGCTGTTGGCTCACCACCAATGGCGGTAGGGTAAATAAGAACCTCGGTTCCTTTTAAACCATAGATCCGCGATAGTTCTGGAAACCATTGATCATAACAGGTAGGTAGGCCAAATTGATGGCCAGCAATGGTATGAACAGGATAGTTAGAATCACCCGGTTTGAAATAGTAATTCTCATGGTACTTTTCACCGCTAGGGATATGTTGTTTGCGTGTAATAGCAATGAGCTTCCCCGTATTATCGTAAGCGACGGCTGTGTTATAGCCTGCTTTTTCAAATAAAGAAGCAGTGATATAGACGTTGGCGGCTTTAGCGCTTCGACTCACAAACTGTGCTGTTGGCCCTGAATGGATATCTTCCATATAAGGGGTGCCATCAACATCAGAGCGGGTACAAAAGTAAGGGGATAGCGTAAGCTCTTGTAAGCAAACTAATTTTGCCCCACCCTTTGCGGCACGTTGAATGCCTGCGGCCAAACGCTCTTGATGCTCACGCGGATCGTTATGCCATCGCTCTTGCACCAGCCCAACTTTTAAGGTGTTTTCATTCATTGTATGACCTATTAATAGTTTTGTATTATTTTAGGCTAATTATATTGTAGGTCCAAGGTTTTTTTTAATAAGCTGATGTTGATCTGAACGTGTTTGCTGCTTGAGGTTATCTGTGGGATAATTTTTTCCTTGTAAATTCTCGCACAGGTGAACCTATGGAAGATAGTAAGCAGAAAGCGTTAAGTGCCGCGCTCGTACAGATTGAACGGCAATTTGGTAAAGGCTCAGTCATGCGCATGGGTGATGGTAGTGTAATGCGTGATATTGAGGCGATCTCCACCGGTTCACTTGGCCTGGACATCGCATTAGGTATCGGTGGTTTGCCGAAAGGGCGCGTCGTTGAAATTTACGGTCCTGAATCATCGGGTAAAACAACCTTAACTTTACAAGTGATCGCTGAATGTCAAAAAAATGGTGGCACCGCAGCATTTATTGACGCAGAGCATGCACTGGATCCAAGTTATGCTGAAAAGCTAGGGGTTAATGTTAATGAGTTGCTGATTTCACAACCCGATACCGGCGAGCAAGCCCTTGAGATTACTGACATGTTGGTGCGCTCAGCTGCTGTTGACGTGGTGATCATTGACTCGGTTGCAGCGTTAACACCAAAAGCTGAAATTGAAGGCGAAATGGGTGATACCCATGTTGGGTTGCAAGCACGACTCATGTCGCAGGCGCTGCGTAAATTGACCGCTAATATTAAACGTTCAAATACCCTGGTTATATTCATTAACCAAATTCGAATGAAAATTGGGGTCATGTTTGGTAGCCCTGAAACGACCACTGGTGGTAATGCGCTTAAATTTTATGCTTCAGTACGGTTGGATATTCGACGCACGGGTGCTATCAAAAAAGGTGAGGAGACACTGGGTAGTGAAACACGGGTGAAGGTGGTTAAGAATAAGGTTGCTCCTCCATTTAAGACGGCTGAGTTTGACATCCTTTATAACGAAGGGATTTCGCGTGAAAGTGAAATTATTAATTTGGCCTCATTATTAGGCTTCATTGAGAAGTCAGGTGCATGGTACAGCTATAATCAAGAAAAAATTGGCCAGGGTAAAGAGAATGTCCGTATGTACTTGAAAGAAAATCCGAAGCTTGCAGCATTGTTGGAGCAACAAATCAGAACAGAGCTTCTGGTTAAAAAAGTGCCTGTTGCTGATGCGGTGGAAGAGTTGATTGAGGAATAGAGCGAGATCATGTAGCCCGTATGCAGCGAAGCGAAATACGGGGGATCATGATAGAAGTTAAGGGCACTACCACGAATGATTTCTCCTTTTTATAAGGAAAAAAGCGTTAAGGTGGTGCCATTAATTCTAGGAGCATTCGGTGAACGAAGCTTATGCAAGTGCAGTGCGATTATTGACGAGACGTGAGCATGGCGCACTCGAACTGGCTAATAAGTTAGCAACAAAGGGATATTCCAATACAGATGTACAGGACGCCCTTCTGGATTGTCAGCGTCTGGGCTTACAAAGCGATAGCCGCTTTGTAGAAAATGTCTGTCGCACACGTATTCGCCAAGGCTATGGACCGCAAAGGATTCGCCAGGAATTGCAAAGCCTGCAGATTGATGTTGAGTTGATCGATGCACAGCTGCAGCAAGAGCAAGACAATTGGTTAGTGCATGCTATTGGCGTGTGGAAGAAAAAATATAAAGAGCAAAGTGAGTTATCTTATCTTGCGCTACAAAAGCAAAAAAAATTCTTGCTTTATCGAGGGTTTTCCACCGATACGATAGCTAAAGTGTTTAGTAATAACGACTAAAACACGGTATGATTTAAAATTGCACACTGTGCCGTCCCCCCTCATTGGCTTTCTCCCCATGCTAAATTAGGCGCCGGTAGGTTGGCATTTCACAGGTTTTTGAAAAAATCATTTGCAGAAGGTATAACATGAAAAGTTCAGAGATAAGACAAGCATTTTTTGATTATTTTGCAAAACATGGCCATCACGTTGTGCCTTCAAGTTCGCTAGTGCCTGCAAATGATCCCACCTTATTATTTACCAATGCAGGTATGGTGCAATTCAAGGATACCTTCCTAGGTCTTGAGTCGCGCTCATATAGCCGAGCTGTCAGCGCACAGCGCTGTGTGCGTGCGGGCGGCAAACACAACGATTTGGAAAATGTGGGATATACCGCGAGACATCATACATTCTTTGAAATGCTGGGTAACTTTAGTTTTGGTGATTATTTTAAACGAGAAGCGATTGCATATGCTTGGGAATTTTTGACCAAAGTTTTGCAACTACCGCCAGAGCGCTTATGGGTGACGGTGTATAAAGATGATGATGAGGCGGCAGATATCTGGCTAAATGAAATGGGTGTTTCTGCGCTACGATTTTCACGTTGCGGTGAAGAAGATAATTTCTGGTCAATGGGTGATACAGGTCCGTGTGGGCCTTGTACGGAAATTTTTTATGATCACGGAGCAGATATACCAGGAGGGCCACCAGGTAGTCCTGAAGCAGATGGGGACCGATACATCGAGATTTGGAATTTGGTGTTCATGCAGTTCAATCGCGATAAGGAAGGCCACCTCCACCCCTTACCAAAACCATCAGTAGATACGGGTATGGGGCTTGAGCGTGTTGCTGCGGTGGTACAGGGTGTACATAATAACTATGAAATTGATAGTTTTCAGCATTTGATCCACGCTATTGCACGGCTCGCTAAAGGAGTGGATCTGACGCATCCTTCGCTAAAGGTTATCGCGGATCACATCCGTGCCTGCTCATTTTTGATTGCCGATGGTGTGATGCCTTCTAATGAAGGGCGTGGGTATGTGCTGCGTCGGATTATCAGACGTGCCGTACGTCATGGCAATAAATTAGGGTTACCAACGCCATTTTTCTGTCATTTAGTGCAGCCATTGATCGAGGTCATGGGCGATGCATATAACGAATTAGTGACTCAGAAAACACAAATTGAACGAATTTTAGCACAAGAAGAAAATCAGTTTGCACGTACTTTAGAGCAGGGTTTGCGCTTACTGCAAGAGCAAATAAAAGGCTTGCCCGGGAAAGAAATACCCGGTGATGTCGCTTTCAAACTGTATGATACCTATGGTTTTCCACTGGACTTAACAGCGGATATTGCTCGTGAGCACGACTTACAAGTGGATATGGAAGGGTTTAATCAGTGCATGCAGCAGCAGCGTGAACAATCCCAATCGGCCAGCCAATTTAGTGTTGATTATTCTAATACTAACCAGCTCAGTGCTGTGTCAGTTTTTCATGGTTATGAACAGGATCTGTTGAAAAGTAATGTTGTGGCCATGCTCTGTGATAGCAACAATGTTAAGCAATTAGCAGCGGGCACGAAGGCTGCAATTGTGTTGGCGGATACGCCATTTTACGCGGAGAGTGGCGGGCAAGTTGGTGATCGTGGTCAGTTGGTGAGCGAACAGGCTGTCTTTCGTGTCGATGATACGCAAAAAGTAGGGCAGGCGATTGTGCATTATGGAGAGCTCACTCAAGGTGAGTTATTGCTTGGACAAACGGTTAAAGCGCAGGTTGATAGTGCACGACGAGATGCTATTCGTCTCAATCATACGGCCACTCATTTGTTGCATGCGGCGCTAAAAACGATCGTAGGTGAGCACGTGCAACAAAAAGGCTCATTGGTTGATGCTGAACGTGCACGTTTCGATTTTGCTCATTTCGAACCATTGACAGCAACGCAAGTTCAACAGATAGAGACACTGGTCAATGATAAAATTCGTGCTAACGACGAAGTCGTAACCGATCTGATGAGCATTGATGCGGCAAAACAAAGTGGTGCTATGGCGTTATTTGGTGAAAAATACAGTGAAGTCGTCAGGGTATTAACCGTAGGTGATTTTTCTAAAGAGTTATGTGGCGGCACACATGCCAGGCGGACAGGCGATATCGGTCTTTTTAAAATTACCGCGGAATATGGCGTTGCTAGTGGTGTTAGACGCATTGAGATGTTGACGGGGTTTTATGCGCTGCAATGGGTGCATGAGCAATTAGAGCTGCTAAATGAGATGTCTCTGATGCTCAAAACATCAGCAAATAGTGTGTCTGACAAGTTGTCACAACTGTTGCAAGAGGCAAAAACTCAGGAAAAGGAGTTAGCCCGTCTCAAATTAAAAGCAGCCACGCAGTCAGGTCATGCAATGCTTGCTGAGGTACAAAAGATTGGTGATGTTAATTTGCTGGTGAAGAAAGTAGAGAATCTTGATGGTCAGGGCTTAAGAACGCTGCTCGACCAATTAAAATCCAGTTTAGATAAAGCGGTCATTGTTTTGATTGCCGTTGCTCAAGATAAAATGAGTGTTGTTTCTGGTGTGAGTAAAAATATTCTTGGTAGTGTCCCTACTGCCGCGATGCTCGTGAAGCATCTCTGTGGCAAAGGGGGGGGGCGTGATGATATGGCTCAAGGTGGAGGCCCTGTTCCTGCTGATTTGGATAAAAAGATGGCGCAGATCGCTAAGATGGTTGCTGAGCATAAAAATTAAGTCATGCTCACAAGGCGTGGCTTTGTCGTGCCTGTCATCAACCATGGATGTCCAAAAAAAGTGCTATACTGAAAAGACAAGCAAGTGATAAGGACATCTATGAATGGGTTATTGAATCTTTTCGCCAACATCATCGTATTTGGGCTTCTGTTGTGGGTGGTCAATACCTTCATCCCAATGCCCGGGAGCGTTAGAAGTTTGTTGGGTGTCTTAGTGATTGTCATCCTTATCGTATACATTCTGCAGTTTTTTGGGATTATTCAAACCCTTATACCGATGTATAAAATTTTACGGTGATTTATTTTTTATCAAATGGGATGATGGGGATATGTATTACATTTTCCCCATTCGCTTATAAATAAAAAATGGCAGGTAAGTTATAATCCCCATGATCACCCCCCAAAATGATGGATGATAGATACAGCGTTTTTTTGCGTTTAACGCGCGCCAACACGCTTTCGCACAGGCTTTGGGCGGTGAGGCATAAAAAATCCCAGGCTCGCCATAGGTTACATAGGTGTCTATAAAGCCTAATCGTGCAATGGTGATCTGTTGATTGCTTGATGCTACCTGTTGCAGTCCCTGCAGATAGACTTCGATCGTGGCTTTACTGGCACCATAAAGACTATTTTTAGCGCGTCCTCTGGATGCGGCAACGGAGCTTATAAACAATAATCGGTGTTCATGTTGTTTTTTATGCCAATAGGCGTGAATGAGTTGTATGGTATTTGTGACGTTGGCGTTTAGTAATTCAGTCATGTTATTGTTGTTCAATTGATCGTTATTGAGCATCACACTATGGGCAATAAAAAGATCGATGTTTTTTTGATGCTCTAAAATTTTAATGAGTGGATCAATGTTTTTGGCTAAATCAACGACCAATACGTCACAATGCACATGGTAGCGAAGGGTTATGTTGGCTGCAATGATCGCAAGTTGTGATTTATCACGGCCAATCAGTAACAAGGAGTGCCCCTCGCTTGCCACACAGTTAGCAAATTCTTCAGCGATGATGGAGGTAGCACCTAGAATTACCCATGTTCGTCTTTTCATCAGCGCTTTCCTCCCTCAGTTATGCCCAGACGTTTACTCAGTGAGGAGCTCATTGGACTATTATTCTGCACGAGAAGGTCACAAAATTTCGGATACTTCGGATACATCGAGGTGAATTGATGTCGATCTAGCAGTAAGTCTTTTGCGAGATATACTTTTCCATGCGATGCAGTGATCAGTTGATTCATCGCTCTAATGGCTTGGCGTGCCCGTTCATTGTTGATGAAATCAATGGCAATGGTGAAACCTGGCTCAGTGAAAGATAACATACCGATACCTGATTTATTGAAGTATTTAAGAACGGCAAGTGTTGGTGTTGCTTTATGAGTCTTAATGATGGTTAATAAATTTTCCAGGGTGGTGTTTGCATCAACACTATTAAATACTGCTTGAAACTGTAGCAAGCCCTGTGGACCATAGACTCGATTCCAGTGATTGATTGCATCCAAAGGATTATTAAATTGCCAGAGCGTCATTCTTTGTAGCCCTGTCTTGGTCTGATGGTAATACATACGGTTAAACTGCTTCATGAAAAAACGGCTAACCAGGCGTATTGGCACCTTGGGCATGGTGTAACGATGTTTAAGCGACTGACTGGACGGTTGGTGTTTTGCAGGTGCTATATGGTTAGCAAGCGAAAGTAAAGCACGGGGTGCATTGAGCAAGTCAAGCCACGCCACTTGATAGTCATCATGTATTCCTTCCTGTTGCATGTACTCCAATAAACTAGAAAAATGGGTAAATTTCTCGGTTTGCTGAGTAACGGTTCGCGATGCTTTATGCATACGAATGGCGACACGTTTAATGATCCCAGTTAAGCCTAAACCCGCGACTGTTGCCTTGAATAAGTCAGTGTTCTCAGTAGGACTGCAGCGTAACAATTGATCATGAAGTTGAAGTTCAATCCACTCAATGTGGTGGCCGAAGCTGCCGGCATGGGGGTTGTTTTTGCCATGAACATCATTGGCTACACCACCGGCCACAGTCGCATGTAAGGTGCCAGGTATAACGGGTGGTATAAAGTGTGGGTCGATTAAAAATAAATCGGCAAAGGTCACCGCAGCTTGGCATACGACAATTCCAGTGGTGGGCTCAAAGGAAAGGATATGGTTTAAGCGTGAGGTATCGATAATTGTTTCTTTATTGTTAACACAACAGTCACTATAGCTTAGCCCATTGCCTCGGGCGAGTAGTTTGGCGTTTGAGGAAAAAACATCTTCAAGCTGCGCTTCAGTATTTGGGCGAACAGTGCTGGAAATGGTGTTGACAGCACGGCTAAAATTTGTGAATCTCTGGGTCTTTTTTTGCATAGGTTTGCCAAGTTAAATCCATGTTGGTTTGACTGCAAAGGTGCTAGTTTCGCATGATTTTACAAACAACTAAAGTAACGACTTGTTGTCATGTTTTAAATCTTGGCGTTCGGTTGGGTTTTATGCCTAGTTACAAACTATTTTATTTTATTAGCTATAATGAAAAGGACGACGCTATTCAGGAGGAAGGGGAATGAAACGAAAGCTATTTTTAACGCTGTTCGTCTATTGTCCAATGTTAGCATGGGCTGGTGACACGGTTCATCCAGTGAGCGTGATTGGCTCAACCAACCAGAAAATGTGTATTAGTCGTGCTTCTGATGATTGTGTTAACGTGATTTGTATGAATTCGGCTGATAGAAATTGTATACCCAAGTGTAAAAAAATAGGTATAGAGCAGTGTAAGTAATGGATTGTAAAATTAATTACATCAATATCTAAATCGATGGAGTGAGAATATGAAGAAAATAATCATGTTAATGCTGTTTTCCTACTTTCCTATCTTATCGCAGGCAGCCGATATTCCTGATGTGGTGAATGGCAATAATGCTCTGGACCAGCAAATGTGTATCGATCGTGTTACCAACGATTGTGTGAGTACAGCTTGTGAAAATTCACCGGATATAAATTGTCCAGATAATTGCAAAAAATCAGCGCTGGATAAGTGCAAGGAAATGTCAGAAGAGTAGATGTTTTATTGTATCCATTAAAATCTTGTGGGGTTCTCGTCTTAACCCTTGAAGAAGGGATCATTGATTCAGCAGCAGGAATATCTGATACTGTATTTTC
>CAMBDN010000067.1 GCA_945865355.1 Legionella genomosp. 1 | reverse complement strand
CTCTAGTTGTTGGTGGTAAGTATTTACTGCGTCAATGAGGAGCCGATGATCACTGCACTCAAAGGAATTTTTCGCCTGCTCAACAATTTCTGTTAATTGATTCAATTGGCTAGGGAGAACCACTGCTTGTAAATGTTGATGTGTTGCTAATTTTTGACCGGTGTGTAAAAGCAGAAAAGCAATATCTTGAAAAGGCCAGGAGTAGCTTTGGCAAAGAGTCTTCTGCCTATTAATATAAACGGAGCCGCGCAATGACTGTGCCAAGACATCATAACCGCTTGGACGCAAGCCCTAACCATCCCAAGCACATTGTAAATAAGCATCTTAAAGTTCCTGTTGCTGAATATCTCTTTTTTGCAAATACATACTTGCAAGATAGGCACCTAAAAATTGTGCACTGGAAGCACCTAGCCCCCCACATCCCTGATAAGGATCATGCCATTGCAAGCCAACCTCTGATTGAGCATTCTCTTTCCACCAACGTCCAGCTGGAGAGTCAGGGTGAATCCCATGCAACCCAGCTTCCTTTGATAAGGATAACTCAAAACAAGGAGATGTCGTCAAAAGTACTGCCGACTGTCCAGCGAGGGCTGCGTATTCGCCTAATAGAAATGTTTTAGCTGGAATAAGCCATTTCATGACTGTCTGATTTCGGCGAGCAGCTCACATGCATTATTTAAACTAACCCTTTTATTTGTCACCAACCAATTTTGCAAACGCTTTTTTAGTAAGGGCGCTTCGCAATCAGTAGCTCCAGCCACCATGAGCAAATTATCAATATGCAACTTCATGTGTCCTTGTATAATTCCCTCAGTGCAAAGCGCTCTCATCGCGCCCAAATTTTGCACCAGACCAACAGCCGCAATTACCCTAGATAACTGATTCGCCGATTCGATGCCCATCATACGCAAACACATATTTGCAGTTGGATGCACTGAGGTAACACCGCCAACCGTCCCTACAACAATTGGTGCCGTAAATTCGCCCGTCAAGGTACCGTTATCGAAACACCAACGTGTTATTGCTTGATATTTACCGGTACGAGCAGCAAAAGCATGTATACCTGCCTCAACAGCTCGCCAATCATTGCCCGTTGCAATCAGCACAGGATCAATCCCGTTCATCACACCTTTGTTATGCGTTGCCGCCCGATAAGGATCCGTTTCAGCAAAAATTGACGCCTCATGAAGACGCTCTCCTAATGCTGCATCAATACCATCGAGAGTAACCACAGCCGTCGTCAGTTTTTGATCATTTAAATTTGACAAAATACACATGGTGACTTGCTCACCCGTTAACTTCTCAATGGGATCTTTTAGATATTCGAGCACCTGATTAATGATATTGGCGCCCATGGCATCGCAACTATCCATCATCAAATGAATAACCGCCATATCGCCACCATCGTCACGTGGCAATTTACGTAATTGCAAATCGATGACTCCACCGCCACGGCGTACCATATTTTCCGCAACATCTTCATTGGCTTTTTCGATAAAAAACCGTCTGTTCTCATCAAAAATAGTCGTAAATTTTGCAAAATCCCTGACTTTAGCCAATTGGATTTGTCCAAGAATACAATTTCCCGCCACATAGGTCGTTATTGACCCGTGTTGCCTTATCCATTTTGCTGTTTTTGATAATGCAGCAATAATAGATGTTTCCTCAACAGCAAGCGGGATCACATAATCACAACCATCGATGCAAAAATTAGTGGCAACGCCGAGAGGAAGTTGAAAATAACCAATAACATTTTCAATCAATTTATCAGCAAGAAGAGGATCTTGAATCCCCCCGCGACGCAAATAAGAGATATCCTCTAGGGTCATTGCCCCCATGTCTAACAGTCGTTGAAAACGCTCTTCACGAGCCAATTTCGAAAACCCTTGAAATAATTGACTGGCATTTTTAGCTAACGGCATGCCTTCTCCTTCAAATCACTAAGTACACGGCTACCAGTACAAAACATAGCAACCTTCAATTCATATTCTATCGTCGCCATCACCACCAACACATCTTCTACTGACTGCAAAGCGGCATTAAGCATGGGCTTGGCGAACCCAACTGTCGATGCCCCAAGGGCGAACAACTTTGCGGCATCTAACCCATGGCGAACGCCACCAGAACCCCAGACTTCAAAATTTGGTTTTAAAGCACAAGCATCACTCACACTCTTTACAGTGTTAATACCCCAATCGCGAAAGGTCACTGATGCATTATGTCGCATTGGCTCATCAACGGCTCTGTGTCCCTCGATTCGTCCCCAATGTGTTCCACCCAAACCACTGACATCAACGGCAGCAACGCCAATATCATTTAACCGAGTTAGGGTAGAAAGAGAAAACCCGCATCCCGTTTCTTTAACCACCACGGGTAGCGGTAAAGCCTTCACTAAATCAGCTAAAGCATGCCAACAACCTTTAAATGACGGGGTACCTTCAGGCTGGATACATTCTTGCAGTGGATTACAGTGAATGATTAACGCATCCGCTTGTAGCGCATCAGTCAATCGTTGTATTTGTGAAAGCGGTGTTGAAATAAGTTGAGAGATCCCTAAATTACTAAAGAGAGAGACCTTGGGATAATCACGACGTAACGGTTGCCATTCAAATGCGGCACCGTCGTCGGTTAATTCCCGACGCTGTGAACCAACCCCCATTGCCCAACCGCTTCGGGCACATGCTGCGAGCAAATGGCGATTGATATTTGCAGCATCACGATGTCCAGCGGTCATCGAACCGACCATAAAGGGTTTAGCCACATCACTGCCAAATCGTTGGCTTGCTATTGATATGTCGTTAAAGTTGATATCTGGCAACGCCTCATGGACTAACGACATGCTATCAAAACCATTTAATTCATTTGCTTGATTAGCTTGCATTAATGCAAGTTCAATATGATCCTGTTTACGTTTTTCAAATTGACTATAATCGTTGGACATTACCCTACCACAGCACACTGAAAAATTGACTAATTTTACCACAATTCTACAAAATCAACCACAATGATATTAAGGACGGTTGACGATGGCTCTATAAGCCCTTCGCACCAAGGCATCTATAATACCAATACCGTGGTCAAGCCTCAGTAAGTGAGCATTTCAGAAGTTTTGTAAAAATGATTTTCAACAGCCCCTATTCTCGCCCAAATAGTCTTGGTAGCGTGCTTTATATATTTTAACACCGAGAATCTACTGCTCAATAGTCGGTCATAATTTTATTCGATGTAACGATAGAATTATAGTATTTTGCTCTTGCCTAGATTATCGTATTATCCTAGGCCATTTTGTGAGACGATAGCAACCATGAGCAACACGAAACCACAAGCCGTCTTTGCCTTTGACCAGAACAATAACCGCTTTCTATGCGAAGGCAGCTGGTCAATTACCTATCTGAATGATCTCATTCAACAATTCAAACAATTGGCCTTACCAACATCGCAAACATTGCAAATCAGTGGTGCTGCCCTCACTAAATTTGATAGTGCTGGAGCTATAACATTGATGAAATGTATTGATGCGTTGAAAAAGGAAAAAAACCAGGTCGAGTTAATTGATTTCAATGAACAGCAACGTAAGTTGTTCGAATTGATTGAAAGTAAGCGTGACACACTGGATTACTCACCACCAACACCCATAAAAAATAGCATGCTATATCAAGTTGGTGAGGAAGCCGTTTTTAAATTAAATCAAGTTGACGGCTTAATCATTTTAATTGGTAACATAGCCGATAAAATATTTGCGGCTTGCGCTGAATGGCGTCGCTTCCAATTGCCCAGTATCATCTCAAACATTGGATCATGTGGTATCAATGCCCTTCCCATCGTTGCCTTACTCTCATTTCTCATTGGCGTGGTCCTTGCCTATCAACTGGGACTACAGTTAGAAACGTATGGTGCGAATTCCTTTATCGCCTACATATCGGGCATGGCAATTTTTCGAGAATTTTCGCCATTAATTACAGCTATTATTGTTGCTGGAAGGACCAGCTCGGCCTTTACAGCACAAATTGGCAGTATGAAAATTAACGAAGAAATTGACGCACTTTATACAATGGGATTATCACCCATTGAATTGATCGTCGTTCCCAAAGTGATTGGTTTACTCTTCGTGTTCCCATTGTTAATTTTTTGGTCTGATGTGTTTAGTACCCTCGGTTCAATGATGATGTCCAAATTTATGTTGGGTATTGGTTATTTGGATTTCTTAACCAGAATACGTGACTCTGTCGGTCTAAAACAAATGATGTTAGGCTTGTACAAAGCCCCAGCGTTTGCCATTCTGATTGCTCTGGTTGGTTGTTTTCAAGGTTTTCGCGTAAAGGCAAGTGCTGACAGTGTAGGTAGCCAAACCACTAAAAGTGTCGTACAAGCGCTGTTTCTAATTATTATTGCTGACGCGTTCTTTTCCGTCGTATACAGTTGGTTAAATCTCTAAATGGACAATCCAATCATTGAAATCAAAGGATTAAAAAATTACCTTGGCGGTCAATGGGTCCATTCTGACGTCAACCTAAACGTGAAAAAAGGGGAAATTCTTGCCATCATTGGTGGTAGCGGCAGCGGCAAAACCACCATTTTGCGCAGTATATTAATGCTACAAAAACCAACAGCAGGGAAAATTCATGTTTTTGGAGAGAACATTGGCAACCTCAACGAACAAACAGCTAATACCATGCGCAGACGCTGGGGAATGCTCTTCCAACATAGCGCCCTTTTTTCAGCAATGACCGTATTAGAAAATATCATGTTCCCTATGCAAGAACTGGTTACTCTTGAAAAAGATTTTATGCATGAATTAGCCATGCTCAAGTTGAGCTTGGTCGGACTACCAGCCAATGCCGCGGGGAAATTACCCTCAGAATTAAGTGGTGGCATGCAAAGACGAGCGGCAGCGGCGCGTGCAATAGCAATGGATCCTGAGTTATTATTTCTTGACGAACCAACATCAGGACTTGACCCATTGAGTGCGAGACTATTCGATGAACTCATCGTCTTTTTACGAGATGCACTAAATTTGACAGTGGTCATCGTAAGCCATGATATGGAATCACTAAAGCGATGTACAAATCGGGTCGCATTTGTCGGTGAAGGAAAAATATTAAGTGTACAACCTATCCGTGAATTGATGGAAAATACCCATCCACTGATTGCCGATTACTTCAGTAAAAATTAAACTACGAAATTACGTCCTAAAAGTATAGGGAGCATGTTGCTTGGAATCAAAAATTAACTACACCTTCGTAGGCTTAGCCGTCTTGGTTCTTACTGCGGGCCTATTAGCAGCTACCCTCTGGCTATCCATCGGTTTTGATAGGAAAGCATATGACTTTTATACCATCTATGTCGGTGAGGCAGTATCTGGGCTCAGTGATGACTCCATCGTTAAATTTAATGGCGTAAAAGTCGGCGTAGTCGATAAGATTGAACTCAATCAATTCGACCCCCAGCAAGTCAAAATACAAATTAAAATTGAAGAAGGCACACCAATAACCAACAGCACGCACGCGACATTGATTAACCAAGGGATCACCGGTACCACTTATTTAGGGTTATCGGCATCATCCCCATCGCTGCTGCCCTTACAAAAAACACCCGGAGAACCCTACCCCGTTATTCCTTATAAACCATCATTTCTTAGTGAGTTAGAAACGAATATTCATGAGATTAGCGTGGGAATTAAACGCGTATTTGACAAAGAAAATGCCCGTTCGATAAAAGATACATTAGCAAATTTGCAAAAAATTACGGAAGTAATGGCCAGGAACAATGAAAATTTTCATAAGAGCTTTCAAGAGTTACCCGTGTTAATTGACGACCTCAAAAGGGCTGTAGGGAAATTTGGCTCCATGTCTGAGCATATGTCCCAAGCCGGCCAGCAAGTGACCGTTACAATGAAATCAGGTAAAAATGCTATTGACAAAATATCACAACAAACATTACCGCCCATAACCGTGTTAGTAAATCGCCTGGATTTGATTGCGTCCAATCTTGAAAAAGTTAGCGCGCAAATTCGCCAGAACCCATCCGTAGTTATCCGTGGCACCACCCCCCCTAGACCAGGACCTGGAGAGTAAATGTGAATAAAGCCAAACGGCTCCTAATGATAACGACATGTATCATTTTAACAGCGTGTTCGCCGATCAAAGTACCCGTGAGCAGCCAATACTCATTGGATGCATATAGTTCCAAAAGAATCGTTAAACATAAAACCAAAACATCGATCTTGGTCTCCCCACCCGAATCAATGGCGGGCAATCAAACCGAGCAAATGCGCTATATTAAAAAGCCTTATGAGCTCGAATCCTTTGTACATAATGCCTGGATTAGCTCGCCGGCAAATATGCTCTACCCACTGATTACACAAAGCTTGCAAAAATCTGGGTTTTTCTTTGCGGTTGTGTCCGGTCCCTATGTTGACAGAGCCGACTATCGATTGGATACGCAGATCATCTCACTACAACAAGAATTTCTCGTTAAACCAAGTGTTGTGAAACTCGTTGCGAAGGTTATGCTGACTCATATAGCTGATAATCGAGTTATTGCTTCGCGCATCATTAGTGAGCGCATTAGTTGCCCTACGGACACACCCTATGGAGGCGTCATTGCAGCTAATCAAGCCGTACAAGCATTTACAGCAAAGTTATCTAGCTTCGTCATCCTCTCGGTGCAGCAAGAGAGCTGATTAGCGAATCATATTGATGCAAGCAATAGCCAAAAATTCAAAATAATTGTACAATGAGCCGCCATCAACCTGGGAATAGCGCGTTAATCCCAGAAAAAACGGGTGATGCAGCCCAACAACGCTGCCACCAAGGGTGCCCGCGCAAATAATAATAATAATAATTACTATACAACACTAAGGAGACACAGGATGCACACCAGATCTTTTCTAAAATTAGGACTTGTTGCCGCTAGCGTCATGTTAATCGCCGCTTGCTCTAAAACACCTGGCAGCGCCGACGGATCTGCAGAGAATGGTGGTGCACAGGCGCATGGTCTGGGACAACAAACTCATTTTGCAGGCCAACAAGAAGGCGAAATGTACACCACCCAAGCGCCACATAATCAAATCTACCGTTTTGCTTATGACAATAGCACCGTTGCACCAAAATATATTCCTTCAATTAACGCGCAAGCTGAATATCTAAAAAGTAATCCTGGCGCGCGCGTTCTTATTGCCGGAAATACCGACGAGCGTGGAAGCCGCGAATATAACGTTGCTTTAGGTGAGCATCGCGCTAACTCTGTTGCTGAATTAATGCGCATGGCTGGTGCTGGTAGTCACCAAATGAGAGTTGTTAGTTATGGCAAAGAGCGCCCTGCTAATCTTGGTCATGATGAGGAATCTCATGCTCAAAATCGACGTGTTGAATTAACTTATGAGGCTACCAGATGAGTAACTACCATCGTTTAATAATTGCTGCGTGCTTTGCTTGTGTACTACCGTTCAATGTGTTTTCTGAAGCACCAGTGGTCGATGATAGCGAAAATTTTGCACTCCTTGATGAACAGCAGGCCGCTTACGAGCGGCCCGTTGCCAAGGAAAGAGGTTATACCTCAGACAGCGACCAAGAGTCAGCCCTTGCCACCGATAATGGAGAGGCCAGTGTTGGCGGTGCGAACAACCCGGCACTTTTAGATAAGGTCCAAGGATTACAACAAGAAATTCAAGAGTTACGTGGTCAATTGGAAGTACAAGCCCACGATTTAAAGTTATTACAACAGCAACAATTAGCATTCTATAAAGATCTAGATGCCCGTTTACGTAATGAGCCTGCTAAAATCGCAAAACATGAACCCGTAACGGACCTATCAATTGGGCCCAAGGAAACTGCGAATAAATTAGCCATCCAAACCAATAAACCAATGACACAGCCCGTAGTTAATCCTGTGATTAATAATACGCCACGCACAAATCCAGCGGACGAACAAATCAGTTACATGGCGGCTTACGAATTAGTAAAAAATAAGAAATTTGACGAAGCACTGACTGCGATGCAGTCGTTCGTGACCAAGTACCCACAAGGCGGGTATACGGCCAATGCTCAATATTGGCTTGGCGAGCTATACATGGTCAAAAATAATTACACCGGCGCGATTGAACATTTTGAAGTGGTATTGCAGCAATTTCCATCCTCTACAAAAACTGCGGCAAGCATGTTGAAAATAGGATATGCCCTCGCTGCATCGGGGAAAAAACAAGAAGCGATAAACCGCTTACAACAAGTTGTTAATACTTACCCTAATACCAATACTGCGCAACTGGCCAAAGCCAAATTGGAATCGATTAGTAGCTAATGAAGAAATTGCAGAATCATTTACGTATCACTGAAATCTTTCATTCATTACAAGGAGAGTCGGTCACCATAGGGTTGCCGACGGTTTTTGTACGTCTAACTGGATGCCCACTTCGCTGTCAATATTGTGATACTGCCTATGCATTTAGCGGCGGGGAACTGATTGACATCGATAACCTTATTGATCGTGTTGCCTCCTTCGCCTGTCAGCATGTCTGCATCACCGGCGGAGAGCCAGTGGCGCAGCCAGGCTGTATCGATTTACTTAAAACACTGTGCGATGCAGGTCACTCTGTTTCATTGGAAACGAGTGGTGCGCTTAGCATAGAAGCTGTTGATAAACGAGTCATGATTGTCATGGATTTAAAAACACCCGGCTCAGGTGAAAAAGAAAAAAATAGGTTGGGTAATCTGCCCTATTTAAAGCAAAGCGATCAAATTAAATTTGTTTTGTGTAACCGCGAAGACTATCAATGGGCTTGCAATATCATTACTGAGCATCATCTCGCCGAGCGGGTGCAACTCCTCTTTTCCCCAAGTTGGGAACAATTAAATCCAACTTTGTTAGCCGACTGGATTATACAAGACCGCTTGCCGGTGCGATTCCAACTGCAACTGCATAAGATATTGTGGAATGACGCACCAGGCCATTGAGCCTAGAGTCAATTCAACTATAATGTCAGTTTTATACAGGAGAAAAATTGATGCAGTGGTTTGCTCAAGCCCCCTCTAACATTGCTCTGATTAAATACATGGGAAAAAAAGACATTGAAAAAAATATCCCCATGAATTCGTCCTTATCCTATACATTGAATAACTTATTAAGTAGCGTCATGCTAGAGCCGCACACAGGAAGAACGGATTACTGGGAACCCTTAAACACCCCCGGAGCACTGCCTTTTAACCTGTCGAAAGCGGCTCAAGAGCGCTTTCTTCGTCATTTAGCTCACTTAAAAACCCATGTAAACTATAGCGGCGCCTTTATTGTCCGCTCCAGCAATAATTTTCCGCACAGCAGTGGATTAGCAAGCTCTGCTTCAAGTTTTGCAGCACTGACTAAATGCGCAGTAATTGCACTGTCCGAGTTAACAAAAACCGACCTACCATCCATTGAAGTGCAAGCACAGTTAAGCCGACTAGGCTCAGGCTCATCCTGTCGCTCTTTTTTTTCACCATGGGCGCTGTGGGATGAAGAAGCGGTTAAAGCCATTGATTTGCCTTACGAGCAACTACACCACCAAGTCATCGTGATAAGCCATGCTGAAAAAGAAGTATCTTCTAGTAAGGCTCATCAACTTATTAGTACCAGCGAGCTATTTGCAACAAGGGGTTTACGCGCCGAGCAGAATTTGAAAACATTGCTAGCAGCTTTTGATGCACATGATTGGACGAATGCATATCACGTTTGTTGGCGAGAATTTCAAGACTTACATGCCTTATTTTCAAGCTGCTCCACACCATTTACTTATATGACTGAGCGGACGCAAACCGCATTAGAGAGCCTACAACAACTTTGGCATAAAGAGGGTGACGGCCCAATAATCACGATGGATGCCGGGCCCAATATTCATCTACTTTATCGGCCAGACCAAATAGAAATGGCACAAAAATTCAAACAAGACCAATTGATAGGCAATTATGATGTCTTATGACTTTCAAACAACCACGCACGGCAAATGGATATTAGCTGGAGAACATGCTGTTATTAGAGGTCATGGCGCATTGGTATTTCCAATCAGCGAAAAAAAACTTACCTTGAGTTATCACCAATCGACATCAGAATTAAATGCAACTTATGAAGGTGAAAGTGGCGCTGATACCCATCTATTATTTTGGAGCGTACTCGAGCAAGGCATGCAACTATTAGGCCGATCACTCAACAGTTTGTGTGGTCATTTTGATTTATACAGTAATATTCCTGTTGGCGTCGGGATGGGTGCATCAGCAGCATTATGCGTCGCTACAGCCCGCTGGTTCTCAGCGCATGACATGCTTCCAAAGGATGAAATCCACCCTTTCGCAAGACAGCTAGAAAATTTATTTCATGGCCAAAGTAGCGGTTTAGATATTGCAGGTGTTGCGGCTACGTCCGGCATCTATTTCAAGCAAGGAGCCTACTCGCCCATAGCTCAAACATGGCAGCCACAGTGGTTTCTGTCATCTTGTGGACAGATTGGCATCACTTCTCATTGCATTAGCCAAGTACAAACACTTTGGCAACAAGACCTGGCTTACGCCACACAAATTGATCAAGAAATGTCTGCGAGCGTATTACAAGCCCGTCTAGCTTTAGAGAACGACACCCCCGACTCACAAGAAAGCCTAGCAAAAGCAATGAACATTGCCGCGAATTGCTTTGAACAGTGGGGCCTTGTCAGTGAAAGTTTAAAGCGCCACATGCAAAGTTTACTGAATGCCGGAGCAATAGCCGTCAAACCAACAGGCTCAGGTGGTGGTGGCTATGTAGTCAGCCTATGGGATACCCCTCCACCCAAAATAGCCATGGAGTTAATCGCGGTCTAGGGAAAGCAGAAGGGTCCCATGCCAAAGAGCCCGCAAACCGCTGCTCATGGTGTACTACTCCGCACACTGATAATACACCTCGCCCTCCTTGACCATCCCCAACTCATAACGAGCTTGTTCCTCTAAAGCTTGCTCACCCGATTGCAGCTCGATAATATCAGCCTCGATAGCATGATTACGTGCTGTTAAATTTTTATTTTCTTGCTCTTCTGCTGCTAATTTATGTTCAAGCTGAAACCATTGCCTCACACTGCCTTCACCAAACCAAAGCTTGTATTGCAAAGCAGTCAAAGCTAACAATAAAAAAATAACAATAGGCCGCATGAGCAGAACCATAATCAAAATAAGTTAATTTATTGTATAACGAAGCCGATTTTATGAGAAGTGATGAGCGACAATTATAATTACCCACTCGCATTGCCTCATGAAAAAATGAACTATTAGTCAACCGTTGCCTCAAATAAAATCGTACTCTTTAATATTTATGAGAGATTTTGATGGGGGCAAAAATGAGCGCAACAACACGTAGAGAAT
>CAMBDN010000066.1 GCA_945865355.1 Legionella genomosp. 1 | reverse complement strand
AATAACTCCACATGGAACATTCATAAATGTCTAAAACCATCATTGATGAGAACATCAATATCGATCTCCGCCCAGCCAAAGTAGAAATACCGGGTACCACTGACATTACTCTTGGTGATTTGCATAGCAATGCCATCAAACTGCTCTATTTTTTGGTACGCCACGGCATATGCGACATTTCAGACGAACATTATGCGCGCCTGGTTCAAATTTATAGAACACCACAAGACCATTTAACCAAAGACCTGCTCGATGAATACAATACCCTCATTGCGGGCATGACCGTCATCAACCACGAGGTTTTGGTTAGGCTTATTGGCGATGAATTAGGTGATCGCGGCAGTAATGATTATTTTGTGATAAAAATGCTACAAAAACTGTCCAAGGATAAAGTCAAGTTAGAGATTTTGCTATCCAATCATGGTGTTGAGTTTGTTGAAGCCTATGAGCGATTTGTTGAACGAGACAAAAAATTTGAAACGACCCTGCTTGATAGAGAGGCCCATGCACCCTCTCTGCAAGCATTAGCAAACTTAGTCGAACGCGGATTAGTTGATGCAAAAGAAATATTTGACTTTGTAAACAGTAGTTATAAGCCGTCCTTGAAAGCAATCAGCTACACGCTAGACCCAACAAAGCCAGGCATTACTATTTTTAGCCATGCTGGCGTAGGTTTAGCATCCATTAAAGCACTTGCCAAAAAATTTGAGGTAACATATCAAGATGGCACAGATAGAGAGCTAGCTGCCACCATCGATAGCATCAATGAGTGCTTTGCAGAATATGTTCGTAAAGATCGAGTGCATACCCTTTTAGATCCAGCTGAAATGTATAAAGGCTATACGGCGAGAATTACTTACAAAGAAGAAAATGCCTTAGAATTTATCATGTGGAATCGAAATTATCATGATTTAGATCGCCCAGTCCTCCATGACTACGGATATCCTGTAAGCTTCGCTCATGGTCACGACAAAAGTGAGGCCACTAGGGAGAATATTTATGTACTGGACTCTGATTTAGGTAAAACATCCCGCCATCATGAAGGGAATTATATTAGCTTGGTTACGGATGAGTTACAGTTGTTAGAGTTAGAGTATCAAGCAGCATTGGACCAGCTAAAAGCGCTGAAGGCCCAAAGGCATGATGCACGTCTTGATGAGTCTTTCGATGCCTTGGTTGCCGAAATTGAGCACTTGAAGCAAGAAGGTAAAGTAGCGACGCCTGAGCTAACTACTGCATTGAACAACACACATTCACGTCTGACCGGTGGACTGACTCACGACCTCTATTCAGAGTACGCCAATACCGTACAAGGCAAATCATCACTAGCCCTGAAAATACTTGGTGGCTTGATGTTAGCGCTTAGTATTACAGCCGTAGTACTTGGTGTGGTGTTCTTCCCTGCCGTAGTAGGTTTAGTAGGTACCGCTGCCGCCGCAGTTTCTCTTTCCCTCACAGGAACAGCCGCCGCTGCAATAGCAGGTGAAACTGTTGTTACAACGAGTGCGCTTTTTGCCGCTGGTGGCTTAGGCTTCTTTGCTTTGAGCCGACAAAATGGTCTCTCTAAAGCAATGAGCGATGTAAATCAAGCTCAGGTACAGATTGAAGCGGAGAGTGATTATACAGCAGATACTTATTCAGCGGCTTAGTCAGCACTTTTAGAACGTCCCGAAGTAAGTGTCGTCGCTAAATGGCACTTACTCAAGGCTTCCTCCCTTAGAGAATAAATCGCCCTTTTTCAAGGAGCGAAACGTATTGATCTCAATATGGTAGGTATGATCTGCATTAGTACTATAAAACGGATCGCCAATGGCATGGCCAACAACTGCCGCTAAGTCATTATCGATATAAAGTAATGGGATCAAATCGCGTTGCCACGGGGGTACTTGCCATTCTTGAAACAATTTTTTCAGCCGTTTTGTTTGTCCTCGCCAAGAAAATAATTCCCCCCCTTGTCGAAATCGGACTTGAACATGTCGATCAATGGGCACATGTAACCCTTGCACTGCGGGTATAGCCTGTAAATAGAGACCCTCTTTAGCACCGGGCTCCAACTGCAGAGCAGCAGGAAATTCAGACCAATCGATCCGATCAAAACGAGGCGTCATTTCATTTTTCAACAGATACAGCCTCTGCTGATAACGCCGCACGGCCGTACCACCCCATTGCACCATGGGTGTAGCATCCAGACGCGCTAAAACCACCTCATGAATGACTCGATTTAAAATGGTATCGGACGGTAAACGGATATCATTGTTCTGCAACCATAGCCGCAAAACATTGGCGAGACGGGGGTGACTGAGCCGGGTTAACGTCGACATCTCTAGCGAGTCTTGTGCCCCGTCACGCAGTTCTATACAGTCCTTTTTGGCCAGCGCCTCTAGATTGCTTTTCGCACGTTGGCAATGCAGTGCCGTACGTGCCAGGTTAGTGCTTACTGCTGGCCATTTTTCTTGTAATAAGGGTATGATTTTTTGGCGAAGAAAATTACGAGAAAAGGCAATATTTTGATTGCTTTCATCAGTTATCCAAGTCAGCTTCTGCTGATTTGCATACGCTTCAAGAGTTTGTCGAGAGTACTGTAAAAATGGCCTCACGAGCTCGCCCTTTGGCAAGACGTTAACATCGAGCATCGCGGCTAAACCATCAATGCCCGCACCACGAAATAATTGCAAAAGCAAGGTTTCTGCTTGATCATCCTCGTGATGTGCTAGCAATAAGCCGTCATTTGCTGTGAGTAATGAAGTAAAAACCTGGTAACGAGCCAAACGCGCACATTCATCAATATTCGCATGACCGGTGATATCAACCTGACGAACAACGAGTGGAACACCCAATGCCTCACAAAATCGCTGACAATGACTCTGCCAAGCCCCTGCGTTAACACTTAGACCATGATGAACATGTACAGCCTGCAATTTGCCAACAAGTGTTGATTCACTCGCAAGGCGATGCAAAAGCACGGTGGAGTCGAGCCCACCACTAAAGCCCACAAATAAAGTATTATAATTAGCGAGCTTATCTAACCCAATATCCGTAAGCAGAGACTCAGACACGGCTATACTTTCCACTCACAGCGATCACTCCCCTACCGCCCCCATTGCCATAAATTTCTTATACCGTTGTGCCAATAATTCGTCGACAGACAACGATTGGAGCTTATGAAGTTCTTCAGCTAACACCACTTTTAAAGTTCTTGCCATCTCAGTAAGATTTCGGTGCGCACCACCTAAAGGCTCATCAACCACCAAATCAACCAATTTATTTTCAAGAATTTGATTCGCGGTCACACCCATTGCACGCGCCGCTTCACTTGCTTTGGTCGGATCTTTCCATAAAATAGACGCACAACCCTCTGGGGAAATCACTGAGTAAATGGAATGCTGTAACATGATGACCCGATCGCCCACACCGATGGCTAACGCACCACCAGAACCAGCCTCTCCTGTCACAACACAAATCACGGGTACTTTTAATCGAAACATCTCAAGCAGATTTCGCGCAATGGCTTCAGACTGATTCCGCTCTTCAGCACCAATACCAGGATAAGCACCTGCTGTGTCAATAAAGGTAAAAATCGGCAATCTAAATTTTTCTGCCATTTTCATCAAACGCAATGCCTTTCGGTACTCTTCGGGGCGTGCCATACCAAAATTGCGATAAACCTTTTCCTTGGTACGCTTGCCCTTTTGGTGCCCTAATATCATCACCGGCTCACCATTAAAACGAGCCATTCCTCCGATGATTGCGGGCGCTGCAGAATAATGGCGATCACCATGTAACTCTTGAAAATCAGTGAACATATGTTCAATATAATCAGTCGTTTGTGGTCGTAATGGATGTCTCGCCATTTGCGTCACCTGCCACGGCTCGAGGTGTGCGAAAACATTAGCGGTCATTTCCTCACACTTGGCTTCCAAGCGTGCAATTTCCTCGCTTAAATTAACCTCAGTATCACTACCAACCATACGCAGAGCTTGGATTTTCTGATTTAACTCTTCGATTGGTTGCTCAAAATCTAAAAATTGTCGACTCATCAGTTACCCATTGGTGAATTTATTATCATGCGATATGATAACCGCAACTGTTATTTGATGCCATACTATGCGCATATACAATAGAATTGTAGCCCATAACGTTATAACGAGCGTTGATTGAATGAGAAATACCTTTAAAGAACTGCCTCTCTCCGACTGTAATCTGCAACAAAAACGTATTGATATCTGGCAGTATCCTTTGCATACTGAATTTACCAGCGCCAAAGCACTACTGAACGACGAGGAGCTGAGCCGCGCAAAGCGCTATCATTTTGCCCGACATCAACGACGCTTTACGATAGCTCGCGCCATGATGCGCCTCATCATTGCGCGCTATCTAAAGGTTTCACCAACAGCATTGTCATTCACCTACAATAAATATGGCAAGCCTCAACTGGCTAGCTCACCCATTCTTCAATTTAACTTAAGCCATTCAGGTGATCTGGCTCTCTTAGCGATTGGTAATGAATATCCATTAGGCATTGATTTAGAACTTTTTTCAGGGCGACCCTATGAGGGAATTGGCCAGCATCTATTTTCGCATAGTGAAATCAAAGCACTCAAAGATGCAAGTCCAAAAATGAAACCGCTGATTTTCTTTCACATTTGGTCACAAAAAGAAGCTTTTATTAAAGCCTGTGGACTCGGATTATCTTACCCCACGCAACAGTTTGATGTACCCATTTTACCAGGAGAAAAACGACTTGTTGTCGATGCATTGCATAAAAAAACGTGGGAAATGGTTTCATTTATGCCACAAGTTGCATGCCATGCCGCGCTCTGTTATGAACCGCAAGTCGAAGAAATTCGCTATTTAAGGCTTGATGATATTTCTGACATGGTAAGTAACTAAGGTTCAATCTCTCACGAACTAACTTTGTATGACAAAATCCGTGTGGTCCATATTGCACATATGTCGTAAACGGATAAAAATTAATCCCAGTTCTTTTATGGTAAGTTGAGCAAGACGAGGTTCAATAAGACGCTTTACAGAAATGGACCGACAATGTTCCACCAGAGCATAGCTATCCTTTTGCAAACTATCTCTTGGCGGTAATGCAACATGTAAATGAGAGCACTCAGGATAAGATTGGCTACTTAAAGGGCATATTAAAACACTGGCTGGCTGCACATCTAAAACAAATTGCCCCATTAAAACCACCACCGGTCTTATTTTTCCAACCTCAGCATGTTTCGAGGGATCCAGCCGTGCCAAATAGACGCCACCCTGTGTCAGCAAGGTCACTCTTTCCACCAACATTCCCCTTCATCTTTCAAATGAACGTCTAATTGTTCAATATCGTTAATTTCGTCCAAATAACTAGCCTGTTGCTTTAACGCCATAAACCCTAAAACCATCTCTTGCTGCTCGTTCTTCAATCGATAAGTCCTTATTTCATTTTCAATCGCTAAACGAATAAATTGAGAGCGGGAGATGTGCATTTTTTTTGCAATTAAAAAACTATCCTTTGCCAATTCATCAGGTACCACAATAGATAGTGCTGTCATATCAATATCACCATTAAAAACCATATCACTAATTATATCACATTTAATAGGGGTCTGTTTTTGATTTTCTTCGACCGAGAAAAAGTTCGACAAAAACTGAAATCAATTCATCCTAAGATTAAATGTTGATAACACGCTAGCAATATCTTTCAACTAACCTTGTCTGTAGGCTTCAAAGCTTGAGTCTCACGTCTTGTTACTCCTTGAGCGACCGTTTGCAGATACTCACTAAACGCGGCCCCCATCTCCTCATGACGCATACCAAATTCAACCGTGGCCTGCAAATAACCAAGTTTTGATCCACAATCAAATCGTTTTCCATGAAATTGATAGGCGTGAACCTTTTCCTTTTCCAATAAACGCTGAATCCCATTTGTAAGCTGAATTTCTCCTCGGTGGTCAGCACTTGTTTCTTTAAGACAGGAAAAGATAGCTGGGGTCAAAACATAGCGGCCCACTGCAGCAAGATTAGATGGGGCATTCTCCTGGTTTGGCTTTTCAATGATAGAATGCATGGGTGAGTATATTAACTGTGTATCACCCACACTGACCACACCATATTGATGCACATCCTGCCATGGCACAGATTGTACCGCCAAGATTGAATGCCCATCTTGCTCAAAATGCTTCGTCATAGCACTTAAACATGGCACTTTAGAGTCATCAATCAAGTCATCTGCCAGCAACACCACAAAAGGTTCATCACCAACAACATGCTCTGCACAAAGCACTGCATGACCAAGTCCCAAAGCTTGGTTCTGACGTACATAAGTAAAATGGATATGGGGTGGCGAAATATTTTTAACCAATGCCAGCAAATCTGCTTTCCCTTGCTCTTGCAAACGGCTCTCTAGCTCGAAATGCTTATCAAAATGATCCTCTATACTACGTTTACTAGAGCTAGTAATAAAAATCATATGCGTAATACCCGCTCTTATCGCTTCCTCCACCGCATATTGAATCAGTGGTTTATCAACAATAGGCAACATCTCTTTGGGATTAGCCTTGGTTACTGGCAAGAACCGTGCGCCCAATCCTGCGACAGGAAAAACTGCTTTTCTAATATGCATTAATATAATCCTTCTTATTCAATAAACCCATCGCCCTTCTGGGCCTACCAGCTGTTGCAGTGCATCACCGGTACCTACAGGCACAGTATATATTGTCACCAAAAGTCCATCCCGATTCGTTTCGCTAGCAGCTTGCGTTGGCTACTGCAAAGACCTGTGTCAAATCAACGCTACCATCTGACATGCTGGGTGCGCCTGTCGTTATTATATGAATGGTTTATTGTTTGATCGTATAAGTGAGATCTGCTATAAACGGTAACCGACTATTTGCAACTTGCTCTATTAACAACCGCAACAACCGGTCTTCGTAAATCGGACATTCACCCTATGTCAGTGCTGTAGTCAGCTCTTTATTAACATCAGCACAAAAAACGTTGTGACCTAATTTGGCGAAGCAAGCTGCAGAGACCAAACCTACATAGCCTGCTCCGTAAATTGCAATAACCATTGTTTTCCAAAACATAAAGAAGAACATTATTAACAATACTTACAGAGCAGTCCATGAAAAAATTTAGTCCCACACAAATTAAACTCATCAATTACCTTGCCGATGGGCTATGCCACAGTGGAAATGAATTGGGTGAAGCATTAAATATCTCTCGAACCGCCATCTGGAAGCATGTCAAACAACTGATTGATTTGGGTTTACCTATTTTACCGATTCATCAACAAGGATATCGCCTAGCAGCCCCCCTTCTCTTATTGAATGAACAGACTATTCTAGAACAATTTAACCTTGCACATTTCACCAAGCCCATCCATTTCCATATGTATGCAACCCTCGACTCCACCAATAGACTATTAAAGGAATTGCCTCACAGCGCAGCAATTGAGATCTGCTGCGCTGAAATGCAAACTAACGGTCGAGGCCGTTTTGGCAGGCAATGGTATTCACCTTTTGGCGAAAATATCTATTGCTCAAGTCGATGGCATTTCGACTGCGATCTTTCCCGTTTATCAGGCTTAAGTTTGGTTGTGAGCCTTGCCATCTTGGCGGCTTGTGAGAGTATTAGCATACGCGATCAACTCCGTGTTAAATGGCCGAATGACATTCTTTGGCAGAATAAGAAACTATGCGGTAATTTAATTGAAGTCATCGCCGAAAGTAATGGGGGTTCTGATATCGTTATTGGGATCGGTTTAAATGTTAATTCATCCACGACACTTCAAGAGCATAAAGACGGCCCCGATAAACCGTGGTGCTCGTTATTTGATATTACTCAGCGTTACACGGATCGTAATTTATTGATCGCGAGTCTAATCCTTCACCTAGACCAATTCCTAAACGTGTTTATCTCACAAGGATTTACCGCATTTATGGCCCAATGGGATCCAATTGATTATTTGCAAGGTAACATGATCACCGTTTCTCAGCCTAGTGGCCTTATAACGGGAAGAGCAAGTGGGGTAAATGATACAGGACAACTGATATTAATTGATGATGCAGGGGAAATACATTATTTATCATCAGGCGACACGTCTTTACATACTCTGATTTAGGAGGGGTGTTACTACGTTCCGAACATCTATATTGCTCGGAACGAGAAGACTGTGATGGAAAATGCGTTTAGACCGCTTCTACTTCTTCTTCAGCATCAGTACCCTGCTTTTCTTGTTGTATGCGAAGATAAATCTCTTCACGGTGAACAGATACATCCTTTGGTGCATTAATACCTAAACGCACTTGATTACCTTTTACACCCAACACAGTGATATTCACATCATCACCAATAATTAACGTTTCACCTATACGCCGAGTCAAAATCAACATGACCAAATCTCCCTAACATGGCAGCCACTGTAATTTCCATAGAAAGCTTCCATGGTGCTCTTTGTGACCACATACTTATCAAATAATATACAAACAAAGTGTCCGATTGTTATTGTACAGCATGTTTCTTAACAGAATATTAAGTGGGCACAATTTTTTTACAATTTTGCGAGAATGATTAACGTATCTCGCTCGTCCCCATTATATCCCCTCGCCCCAAGGGGCGAGGGTTAGGGAGAGGGGGTTTTGTTCACCTATCTAGCTATCCCAGCCTTCAAACCAATCGCTAAAATAACCAAAGGTAAATAAGCAATCAATAAACCTATCAAACCACTAACAAACATCCTATCTACCATAATTGCGATAGGCACCAACCAAATCACATTAATCACCAACACTCCAATGGTCGTCAAAGAATGACTGCCCAAACGATGTGCCGCATGTTGATAAGCATGATCACGATGCGCCTGGTGTACCTTGAGTCCTTGAAACAGCCGAAATAACAACGTAACTGTAGCATCAACGATAAAAACACCCAACAAAATAAGCCACACCCAAAAAAAATGTGGCCTCACCGAGGCTGCCTGAATAGTCAATACTCCAAGCGACAGACCTAAGAAATTACTACCCGCATCGCCCATAAAAATACGTGCCGAAGGAAAATTCCACCACAAAAAACCAGCCACAGCTGCGGCTAAAACAAGCGGTAAACCAAGCAGGACATAATCAGCATTTAGCCAATAAATAAAAGCGCCCCCCAAACAAACACTGATCGTTTCAATGGCCGCAATCCCATCGATCCCATCCATAAAATTGTATAAATTAAGCATCCAAACCAGGTAGAGCACGGCCAATGAATTAAGCAACCAACCTACCGAGACAATCCAACCTAAAAATGCAATGGATGGC
Source organism: Legionella genomosp. 1 (assembly GCA_945865355.1). GTDB lineage: Bacteria > Pseudomonadota > Gammaproteobacteria > Legionellales > Legionellaceae > CAMBDN01. The sequence continues at coordinate 2,145 of CAMBDN010000066.1, read as the reverse complement.
ATACCACCAAGCCAGTACAAGGCAAACATACTGGCTGCAAAATGACCTAATAATCGAAAAGAGGCAGGAAGATGCCCATGGTCATCAAAAAAGCCAAGGGCCGCCACAAATAATCCGGCGCCCAGCAAAGCGGTTCCTATGGGCAAAATATCAAAACCTAAATACCCAATAAACGGAAAAGCGATTAACACCACAAAGACAAACGCTACGCCACCCCCACGTGGCGTTGGTACAACATGCGAGCTTCGATGATTAGGAACATCCAATATATTTCTAGCTAACGCATACTGACGAAAAAATCCGGTTAACCCCAAAGACAGGATAAAAATTGCTACCAGTAAATAAAGCATAACGACTGTTTTCTCACATTTATTAATGGTATTTTACGCCTAACAATAAAAATTTAGCGCTGACATGGACCAAACAACCAAAACTCATTTATGGAAAGCTTTAGAAGCGCATGCCCAATCGCTGCGATTGCACATACCGCAAAATTACGCGCAACAACCAGATAGAACTCGGCAACATTTTAACGCGTTTTCAAGTAACATTCATCTTGATTATTCGAATCAACACATCACCCCCGAAACATTGCAATTATTGCTTGCCCTTGCTGAATCATGCCAATTGCGTGACAAAATACACGCCTTAATTCGCGGCGATAACGTCAACTTTAGCGAAAATAAACCAGCGTTACACACAGCATTAAGAGCGCCCAGTGATCTCCCCATCATGGTGAAACAGCAAAATGTTATGTCAGACATTATAGCCACTCGCGAAAAAATGCTGTGTATTGCTGAGCAAATTAGAGGAAAATTTTGGCTTGGTTTCTCAGGAAAGCCCATTACAGATATTGTTAACATCGGCATAGGTGGCTCAGATTTAGGACCACGCTTTTGTATAAACGCACTGTCAGATTTCACTACTAAAGAATTAAATTACCATTTCATTTCAGATGCCGATCCTAACAGTTTTAAACACACCATAGACAAACTTCAGCCAGAAACGACACTCTTCATCGTCTCATCAAAATCATTTACCACACAAGAAACACTCTATAATGCCCAAAAGGCAATGGAGTGGATAGGATTTGCAGAACGGCATAAAAACCATTTTATTGCAGTAACGGCACAGATCGAAAAAGCCCACCAATTTGGAATAAGCAACGTACTTCCAATATGGGATTGGATAGGCGGCCGATATTCTTTTTGTTCCTCCATCAATTTAATTGCAGCAATTGCTATTGGACCAGAGCACTTTATACAATTACTTGCCGGCGCAAACAGCATGGATAAGCATTTTGCGGAAAGCGATTTGGCAACAAATTTGCCCGTTCTTCTTGCACTGCTTGGTATTTGGAATAACAATTTCCTACATATTAACAACCTGCTTGTACTAACCTACGCACGCCAGCTCGAATATTTTGTTCCATATTTACAGCAACTTGATATGGAAAGTAATGGTAAGTCCATAGATAATCAGGGAAAAACGGTGAACCATTCAACAGGCCCCCTCGTTTGGGGTGGATCAGGCAGCCAAGCCCAACACAGCTATTATCAGCTACTCTGTCAAGGCACACACAAGGTAACAGCAGATTTCATCAGTATAAATGCTTTTGATGGCCACATAATTAATGATCTATGTGAAGCCAAAATAAAGCTGTTAACAACCGGTGTTCACCAGGCAGAAAACCCGAATGGCTTCATCCCAGGAAACATCCCGCTCAATCATATTCGGATTAATAACTTTTCGCCCTTTACTGTTGGTGCCTTAGTCGCACTTTATGAACATAAAGTTTTCACTCAGAGTGTTATTTGGGATATTAATGCATTTAACCAGCCTGGGGTGGAGAGTGCTAAGCGAAGCAATCAATTACCTATCGAGCAAAAAGATTGCAGACAAACTACGCATATCGTTAAACAATGAGGGCTGGATATTAAAAGGCAACAACGTTTCAAGCTGCTCTAGTGATGTGGTCAAGCAATTTGATACACACTAGTTAGTCCCTGGCGCGAAACTAATTCACGCCGTTTTTAACCTGTCAGGTGGTTTTTGCCACTTAATCAGTTGTCTCATGTTAAACCCAAGCACTGCTGTATACCCAGAAGATTCAATTCCTTTATCTGATTTCATACGACTTCGTCC
>CAMBDN010000065.1 GCA_945865355.1 Legionella genomosp. 1 | reverse complement strand
GTACAAGGAATGCTAAGGACCATATCACCAGTGAGGCCAGATTCAGCGAGTAGCTTATTTACAAGTAGAACATGACCCGCTGCTGCGGCTTGGGATATTGCTTCACTATAAAAGCGAGTGCCTCTAATTAAATCTAAGAGTGGTTTTTCATGCCCTGCAGATGCATAACCGTTAACAGCGTGTTTAAAAAGCATAGGATCCCTTTGCACCATGGTTGCAACCATTTCTTGGGTTCCTGCTTGAGCATAGCCAAAAACAATATCTGCTTTATGACATTTGTAGTCTTCTAGGGTATACAATTCTGCTATATGCTTGCCCCGTACCAATCCTCTAACAGCCATTTTGATTGCTTCACTCTTGTCCTCACTTTTATCGATAAGCGCTCGCATTTGATCAAAAATATCACGGTTATTTGCAACAGTAGCATAACCATAAATGGCTTGATAAACCTCGGTGGGTGATTCTTCACGCGCTGTTTCCTTATAAGCATTCATAGCTGCTAAATGAGCTGTATAAGAATAACCATTATAGTTAATCTGCTCTTTTAGGTGAGATAATAATTTACTTTTTTTCATTGTTATAATCCGTGGGTTCGGTTGTGAACATCATCTTGTGAGGTTTGAGTTGGTGGATTCTCAATTTGTTTTAATAAAGAGACCTCTCTCGCATTAGGAGCTTGTTCACTATTAATAGGAGCCTGTTCACTATTAATAGGAGCCTGTTTTCCACCAATTTTCTCAATGATACTAGTATAACTTGAAGAACTTGTATTTGAAACCTCTTGGTTCGGTTCTTCGGAACGGTTGCGCTTAGGTGGAGCCGTGACTAAGGCAGCACTCACTCCTCCGATAAGTCCCCCTGCGAGTGTGCTTGCTGAGGCTATCATCGTTACAGCTGCAATGACGCTTAGACCAGCAGGGGGAAAGAATAAAGTTAACAGACCCATCCCTAATCCAATGCCCGCAGCGCCCGCAGTGCTACCGAGTATTATCTTGTGTCGTTGAGCGGGGTTATCTATTTTCTCCTGCCCGCCTTCCATGAGAGCCAAGCCCTTTAAAGTTTCATTTAAGGTTAAATCAGGAATTTCAGGTTTTAAGAGTTCATGCGCTTTATTTCGATGATTTAAGCAGGTTATATCTAAATCACTAACTTTACTCATTAAAGTAGACCATTCTTTTTGAGTGGCTTCTTTGTATTGGTTAAGTAGCGTTTCAATCTGCGTGAGTTCAATCATTGTAATATTATGTTGTTGTAGTTGTTGTTGAACATGGGGCCATACTTCATTCCACGCTTTATCGGATTTTTCAAAAAATTGAGTCCAATATCCAACCAAATCTTTTTTATGATGATTAGGGACTACGGCTAGCATTTTATCAACGAAATTGAGTTGAAGTTCCCTTTTAAAATCTCCAATATGATTTTTTAAGAGGCGAACAACCTGGGCTTTTCTGTCCATTTTCCCTTGTTCGAGACGAATGAGTATATCTATTTTTTCCTTGAATTCTCTTGGTGGTTTCTTCATATCTAGTTTTGTGAGTAAGCGTGACGTATCCAGAATTAAAGAACTCTCGCCTTTTGCACCAAAGCGACCGCTACGACCAATAATTTGTTGCAAGTCGCGAACTCTGGGTAAGTAGGTCACCATCACATTTAATCCATTTTCTTCTGCTGATACTTGAAGGCCATTGCTTAAGGTTCTCGTACGCAATTCGATATCTATACCACGACCAATTATGTTAGTTGATACGGTTATCTTTTTAGGTATCCCCGCAATTTTGATAAGATCTTTCTCCTCTTTTGAACTTAACTGGCTGTGAATTCGCTGAACATCTTCTGGAAAGTGCTCTTTTAGTGCTGTAAATAATTTCCCACTTTCATCATCATTCTCCGTAATAATTAATATAGGCTGATATTTTACTTGTGCACTTTTAATGCTCGCTATTAAGGTATCGAGCTGTTGTTTGTAATCATTACATAATTGAGTCGGTTTATCTTGACGAATCATGCCTTTAGCTCGTGGTACTACAATCAATGTCATTTTATTGTAGAGCAGATGAGCTTCCACTTTTTCTAATAGCGAGCCGGCAGTACCTGTAACCGCTTTTAATGTTCCTTTTTTATAATCATCAATTAAGTTTTTACTGGTTGATGAATAGACGATTTGTTTTTCATCTGCAACATAAAAACCTTGCTCGCATGTTTCTAATGCCTCCCTTAAGTCTGGATTGGATATGCGCTCTTGATTTTGATGAAAACGATTTAAATGTGCATGTAAGCATTGATGAACACCAAAAGAGAGTTTTGATCCTTTTGCAACCCGGTTAGCAAACAGCAACTGGGCTTCGCTAGAAATTTTTGGTCCTCTGGGTGTGGCGATGAGTTGATCCGGTGCAATCACAAAATCTTTTTTAAACTGTAATTGACGGGCTGTTATGGCTGAAACTTGCCATTGCTCTATTTGTTGTTCTGGTAATGCTTTTAAGCGTATAGAATCTTGTTTGAAGCAACGACTATTTGCAAAAGCTAAGAAGCTTTCTCTACTGGCATCAACATGGGTATAAAACAGTTGTTGGGGTGACAGTGTACCCATATTATTAATGCTTGAATCAACGGGAACAGATTCTTGCTCAAAATATTCCATCAATATAGGGTATACCCAGCCCATATCTTGAATACTTTCATCACCTTCTTTGGAAAAATTAAAGCGAGTATCTGCAACATCAAAATAGGTTTTATCTGCCTCATCGAGCATTAAAGCACGACGAGTTTCAACCGGATCCAGTACTTTATCTCCTTTGCCATGGCTTTTCGCTTTGTTTCTAAATAAACTTAAATTTGAGGGATCTGAGAAGTTAATTCCTCTTATTTTATAAGAGGAAGTATCTGAGTTGGCAAATACCATGGACGTTTCAGCGCCCACCATATTAAAGTATGCTTGATATTCCACATAGTCTCGTGTTGCTAATTGTGCATCACTGGTAACAAAATCAACCGTATTGCCTAATGCCCATTGACAGACATTAGAGATCATCATAATTCTTGATTTACCTTCACCTGTACCAATTTGGCTGGTCACATGTCCTTTCGTTTCTAGTGAGGAAAGAATAGCAAGGTATTGAGTGGTATTGATTTCCATTGATGAGCCAAGTTTAAAGCCTCCACTCTCGGTGTATATGTCTTTACCTTGACTTCGATAAAATAGTTCGGTAGCTACAGCGACCAAAATTTGTAGATCCTCGTTAGGTTCTTGACTGTCAGGATGAAAATTTTTCAATATTGCTAAGAGCTCCTGTGAGGTCTTGTCACGCATGGATTGCGTCTTAGCAAAAAATTGGGTTAGGTCTTCTCGGCTTGCTTTATAACCTTCAAAGAGTTCTAGATGTTTAACAGCTTCTTCGACGTCGAACTTGTTATCCTCCTCTCTATGGCAGGGTTTTATATCGAATGTCGTAACCAATTCCTGAATTTTTTGTAGGTAATCATTTTCTTCATTCGGTTCTTGCTTATTCGCTTGATTATGGATGTCAATGATTTGCTTTAAATTAGGATAAGGTGGTTTGTTATAAAATTTATTTAGGGTTTCGATAAAGTGTGGGTGGCTCTTAGCCAAATTGCAGAGTGCAGTAAAATCATTATTATTACCCTGACCAAGCGTATAACCCTTTTTGTTATTTATTAGATTAACCGCAACATTAATTAATAATTTTTTATTTTCGGTACTAAAGGGTTCAATGGTTTCAATTAAACGTATTAAATCATCAGGACCGAGCCCTTCATCACCATTGAACTGCACGCATAACGATAAAACTACATTTTTATCTTCAATCATTGCAAAAACGGGGGTGAGTTGATCTACAAAAGCATGTAGAGCAAGCATCATTTCTCCATGAGCTGGCTTATAATACTCAACGAACTTATCAAATAATTCTAAAAATTGGCCACGGGCGCTGGAGTTTTCATTGACTAAAGCAGTCATTTTATCAATTAGAGATAAAACAACATTGGGGTAGTGTTTTAATCCATTCTGATACTCTTCAACCTCTTGGTGAATACGAGAAACGGATTCTTGTAGTTGCTTAACTGATTGAACGTCTTTCTCTAAACCAGTAAGAAAAGTATTAAATGTCGCTTCATTGGATAATAAGTCCGATGATCTTAAGGCGGTTAAAGAAGGGTTTTTTAGGGCGTTGTTTAAAAATGCATTCTTATAATTAGTAGCTATTGCTAAAAGTGCCTTATTATTTAGATCCGGATGTTGTTCCAGGTTCTTTTTAATAAAAGTACCATATATTTTTTCAAATTTATCTTTTTCTTTTTGTGCGATACTCCCATCAAAATAGGACAGTAATTTTTTTGCTGGTGGGTTTTGAGTATAAGTAAAGGCGAGGGCCATTCTATTATCGGGGATGCTTCGCGCTCGAGCAATGTCTTTTTGCAATGCTGCGATCGTTTCTTTATTAGGTACGTTAGATAGTTTTGGAAGTTCATTCAACGCATTATCTAGATCCTTCAAATTAAGGGCTATTACCGCCCCGGTTTCTTTCATCGTACCTAAGAAAGTCGCTGAGTGCGTTAAATAAGCGCTTGTTATTTCGGTATCAGCATGAGTTACTTCAGAGTCTTTTTTTAACTGTGCGGCAGGTGTTCTTAATAGCCATTCGTGCAATCTTGGTGTTATTTCTAATCGAGTAAACGGTAAGCCTTGGTTCTGCTTTATCGCAGGATAAATGTCTTTGATTAAATAAACGGCTTTTTTATCTAAACCTTGATTATAACTTGGCTCTCCCGTGTAAACGTTTTCTTTATCCTCTGCATCGGGTAGACGTGCTAATAGAGATGTATCGCTGGCAATAAGATTAAGCAATTCATCAGGGGAACCTTGTTCCTCAAGTAAGTTTAATAATTGCATAAAGTCATTATCAGGATCTTCTAATTTAGTAAGGTTGGAATAAAGCCCTTGAGCCTGACTTAATTTTGTAATAAAAAGATTTTGTTCTAATTTGTTTAAACCACTAAAAATAGTAACCAGCTTATCAACAACAGTGTCGTAGTGATTCGGGGCATTTTTATCGGTAAAACGTAATAAAATAGTTTCAACAGAAGGTCTCGTTTGCTCATCAAAACAACCATCAATTTTTTGTTTTGTTTTATCAGGTATTCGACCCTTGCCGTAATTTTGAAGGAATAGAGGATCAAAGTATTCTGATAATTTATGTTCATTGATATTGAAACTTTTTATAAAATCACTAATGTATGCATGCTCGGATTGTGCATATTGATTCATTAGCGAAATTAAATGATCATGATTTAAGGGTGGCAAATTAAGGTATTTAACAGAATCAATTTTATCCAGAAGACTTAATAACTCCATTATTTTTTGAGTCGCACCTAATCCTTGCAATGTATCGAACGTAGTAATGATAGGTGTTAAGCTATTGTCAGATTTTGTGGCTGTTTTTAAATGAAAGGTACTTATTAATCGGATTAATAATAAACTGAACGCCGGTTTATAGGGGTTGTGCCTATTGCGGTCATTCTCTGATGAGTCGTCGGTATTTTCAGGGGAGGTACTATAATCATGAATGGCTTGTATAGTCTCCATGTGTTCAAAGAACAAGCTACCTGTCTTATAGTCGTTATTATTATAGCAGGACAAGCCATTATAAACATAAGATTGATATATTTCTGTCATGTCCCGTAATCTTTGATTGGCGGTATCTAATTTTTCTCTATTAGAAGCAACTGCGAATACTGAGGAGAAAGAGTTTGAAATTAATGTTACTAAACGACTTAATACGGGTAATGGAGGTACATGTTTTAAGGCTTTTAAAGTTTCTAATAGTTCTTTTCGTATATTATCAGGCCCCCCCATTAAAGCGTAAGCAAAATACCCTGGATTGGGTGGTGCATTTATTTTGTCAAAAAAGACATCAAAATCCTTAATAGCATCTTCAGTACTTCTAGTAAATTGAGTATTCGCTTCTGTTGTTGTGCTCGCGGCTATTATTTTATAAAACAGTATTTTAGTTTCATTAGACCATCTTACTGGTTGCGTTTTTTGATCAACGTGTTTGTAAAAATTTAAACTAAGTGATCCTTTTTTAGATTGAAAAGCAACGTATCTGAAAAAAGCTTCGGAAAGTGTATTATCCTCTCCTGTAAGGTCTTTCCATTTTGTATTATTTTTATAAATATCAGCTTTTTGCTTCTCGTCCGCCGGCTTATAATTAAGCTGCATTTCTTGAGTTATAAAATTCCATCGTATTTTGGAATCAAAATGTCTTGTAATCGCTTGAATAATGCCTCTGCTAGAAAGATCAAGGGTATGTGCTTCTGACAATTGCGCTTGTCTATCCTCTTGTCGTACATGGCGGACTAAGGCAACAATACGGGATAAAGCCAGGGGCATGCTTTTTACTTTAGTTAGGTTACATTCAAGAGGTAAGGTAAACGCTTGCCCTGGTCGTGCTAATGATCTTAAATCCAGATTAAATTGAACGAAAGAGTTTACTAATTCTGCAAAATTAACGTTTGAATTATAATGGCAATGTTGCTCAAACATTTTGAAAAAGAATAGGCGCTCACTCTCAATTAAACCACTAAGGGTATGGATTGCGTTATTAAATTCATCAGATAAAATTTGTTGGTAGGAGCCTTCATTGGTTGAAATACTATTAATTATTCTTTTATAATCGTTTTGTGTTGCTTCATTGGCATTGTTAAGTAATTGATTCAGTTCTTCCAGGCCTTTGCTACCAGATTGTAAGTAAAGTTGCAGCAATATATTGATATTTATTGTATTAATTTTTATCTGAATGCGTTCAACTAACGTATTAAGCTCATCATTTAATAGCTGATTAAGTAGGTTTTGTTTTTCCTCTGTAGAAAAATTAGTTATATAAGAAATCACATCGCCATGTTGTGGATCAAATAAAGTGTTTATATAATGTTTTAAGCCAAAGGCTAATTCTTCTTTTTTCTTCTCCGATAAATTAAATAGCCGCTGTGCTTTTCCCGCATCATGGACAAGGAAATTAAGTTTTGTGATATCGATTTGATCCTTTGTTTTGCATAACCCGAATAACTTCTCTACTTGTTCAACAGGCATTTGGGCTATCTGAGGTAACGTTGTTTTTAAGGCTTGAACGATTTGCTTTGAATAAGGAGGATTACTTAACTGCTGTTCCCATTCGGCCTTAAAGGGATGAGTAGGATTAGTCTCTAACCATTTATCTATTTGCGCTGTTGAAAGTATTGCGCTTGCTTTTGCGTCTTTGGTTTGCACCGTGAGTGCATTTTGATCTGCAATTAATTTTAATTTTGGATTAAAATCTAAATAGACTTGCTTGTTTTTCTTTTTGACAATAAATCCAGCGGGTAAATTACGGTATTCATCTCCTTGCCTAATAAATCCGACACCATATTGAAATTTATCAGTATGGCGCATGATTTCTTCGAGCGCTGGCTTTGAAATTTGCATTCCCTTGTGGGATTCATTGTCGTCAACATTTCCTAACCAATTGCCCCAAAGATTGGATGCTTTTGAGCCACCTGGAATTAAATAGCTTCTGCTGTCAGGACTAAACTGATTTCCATTTTGAATAGCGGCTATAAAACGTTCAAGAGAAAAAAGATCTATATCATCATTTTCCTCTTTAACGCCACTTTCTTTTTCAACGGATGCTTCAACTTCTACTTGTACTTGTTGTTGCACTTCTTGTTGCACTTCAACATCAATAGATAAATTTGTGCTTGCTAACTCGGGTCTGGTCCTTATGGGTCTTGTAATAGAGGCTGTTTGAACTGCATTATTTCTATTTGAGAAATTCTGAGCATTTCGATTTAAAATAAATTGTGATGTGGCGTTATCGATATCTTTTTGGTTAGTGCTGCTTGCGAAATCTCCAGGCAGAGTTAGATCGATTGCTATATTATTTTTTACAATAAAATGAGTTATTTCGGTTATATCGGCTTCATCAAAAAGATTAGACTCATCTTTTAATTCCAGCTTAGCTAAATTTGAATGCGATAAGCTCATTAAGGATAATTTTAAATTAAATTTAAAAGTGGCTTTATCCGATTTATCTACTGTAGTAGGAAGGCCCAAAATTAGCTTCTCAAAAGGAAGGCGTGCAGTCAGACCTTTTAATTGAGCAAGACCTTGGAGTGCGGCAATATCAAAGCATTTAATCTCTAATTCATTTAAGCTTATATCAAGTTGAACCGCGTCAAATTTTTCTTTTAAGAGTAAAATAAAGATTTGATAGTCTTGTCCTGTCAAGGGTTGTTCTGGTTCTACTCTTGGAAAGGTTATTTTATTATCGGTTAACTTTGTATCTTGTATAGCATCACTAACTAGTGGATGTTGAGGCTTGTGTTCCATTTCAAATATGTTAAATAGTTCAGGCTCAATTTTGATGGATTGAATTTGTTGTTCTGTAACTGCCTGCCTAATGCTTACTGAGTCACCAGTAACGTTTTTAAACTTATTGGCATTATCTCGTTCCTCTACAAGATCGGTTAGCGCCTCGTTTTTATATAGGTCGTGCAAAACGTAAAAAGAGCTGTCTTCTACTCTAGTTATTTTGGGGGCAGAGATGTTTATATTAGGATAGCTCTCAATAGGGAAACCAGTGACAGAGGATTTTTTTGTAAACTGAATTGCCTCATGTACCAGCTGAACAAGCGCTGAGGTTTGAACCTCTAAATTGGGGCCAATAGTAATGCTATAGCTTGCTTGTGTTTTGTCTGGATCAATTGTAATAAATACCGCGGCCCATTTAGCGTCACCCTCTGGATTACAATTCACCATCATTGCAATAGGATAACGATGCGGTGGGTTTAGTGGTTCATGTTGTTTGTGGTTGAGTCGCGCATTAGCGATATATAGTCCCATCGCTTCAACGTTTCTATCGACAACACCAATATGTCCTTGCATATCGGTTAATACGATGTGTCGCTGTATGTCTAATTCGGTTAATACGTTATCTTCTTTTAATTCGGTCTTTAAAAATTTCTCTTGAATTCCCTGCTCACTTGGTCGGTTTGCAAGCTTAAGCTGAAATACGCCATGAAACTGTTGAGCAAAAGCATTGCAGCTAAGTTCTGTATTGAGTTCGTCAAATTGGAGGGTATTTTTGTTGTTGATTTGTACAGCTTGTTTTAAAAGAGAGACCAATTCCGGGTTAAGCACGTCTTCTTGAGAAAGACTATCCCAATTAAAGTAAGCGATTAATTGTTCTTCTATAGCTTGAAAGGCTTGATTGAAGGCGTTTTGAGGTTTTTCGTAATCGGCTACAAAAGATTCTTTATATTTGTCATACAATAAGCGGAGTGTTTGGGGTTCTATTTTCATATAATTCTCTCTTGTTGACACGATTTTTCAATTTAAGATGACTGAATAATAGAATGGTTTTCTTAGGGAAATATTAATAACGGTGTTTTAATTGATCATCAAGAATAAAAATCAGCCTGTTGGCGTCTGCGGTAACGTCCCAGGTTGTGGATAAATATGTTTTATTGATGAACAAAAAGAACTAACGTCATCCTGAACGTTGTGAAGGTTCTCCTGAGTTAGGTTTGAATCTAATCTATTTTAGCTCCTTCACAACTACGTTCAGGATGTACTTGGGGAGTTACCGTCTGCGTTGAATGGCCAAAGTTGGTACCATCTTATCGTGCCTAATTTACCCGAGGGATTGTCTTAATAATGACCTAAATGCCCGTGCGCCCATTGCTTTAATAGGGCACGATGGGTGCTAAAGAGGGATCGGCTACAACGAAAGAAGGAACCGCTCTACTCAAAAACAAAGACCGCCAAGTGTTTTTTATAAACAAAGTAGGCGGTTATCCATGCCCTTGTTAAAAACGAAACTTGTCTCATAATAGATGTTGTCATAGAGTATAAGGTTTTAGTTAGGTATTTTATGTGGACTCATCGTCGTTCAGGTCAAACGAATCAGCGTGGTAGTCATGACCACCGCTCTCCTTATGAACGTGACAGAACGCGGGTGATTCATTGCCCTGCATTTCGACGTTTACAGCGTAAAACGCAAATTTTAGGCACCGACGAAGGTGACTTTCATCGTACCCGGTTGACACATTCCTTAGAGGTTGCATCGATTGGCAGTAGTCTGGTGCGTAATCTCAATGGTAAGCACCAGCAAAGTTTTTTAACGTCATTATTACCTTGTGACGATCTCATCAGTACCATGTGTTTATTGCACGATATTGGTCATCCACCTTTTGGTCATGGTGGAGAAGTCGCATTAAATTTTAAGATGCGATCGCATGGTGGTTTCGAAGGTAATGCACAAACATTACGCTTACTAACAAAATTAGAAGGTAGTTATGGCGCCTTCGGGCTTGATTTAACCCGCCGAGCTTTGCTGGGTATTCTCAAATACCCGGTCAGTTGGTCTCGTGTGGTCGCTAGACGCTTGCCTAAGGTGACTGAGTCATTCAGCAAAACCATTCGAATTAATGATTGGTTGCCACCAAAAGCTTATTTTGATTGTGAGCAAGCGGAGATTGATTGGCTATTGTTGCCATTTACTCCCGCTGATCGACAGTTATTTCAGATGTTGGTAAAGGAGCCAAAAGAGCAGCAGCATGGAAAGGCGGCTTATCATACCTTTGATTGCTCTATCATGGATATTGCTGATGATATTGCCTATGGGGTGCATGATCTTGAAGATGCTATTCATTTGCGTTTGGTTAATCGTACGCAACTCGATACACCTACGTTTCGGCAGTTGGTGGCGGCAACCCCTTTGACAGAAAATCAAGATAATTTATTGAACTCTCTTTTTGATGAAACCATGCATATCCGCAAACAAGCGATCGGTGAAATGGTTAATTATTTTATTACCTCCACCACACTTAATGTAACGAACGAATCCTTTGAAAACAGTTTGCTTAAATACAATATTGTTTTATTACCCGAAGCTAAGGCTTTACTAGACTACCTAACACAGTGTGTGTATGACTACGTTATTGACTCGCAAGAAGCGCGAACGTTTGAGTACGGTGGCCAGACAGTGGTTTTGCGCCTGTTTGAAGCCATGAGCTCAAACCCGGGTAGTTTGTTAGATAATAAAAATCGTGAGCTGTTCCACCAAGCAGAGAATGAGCAAGAAGCTCTTCGCGTGGTTTGTGATTACATTGCTAACATGACTGACGAATATGCCTATCGCATGCATGAACGTTTGTTTGGGTTTAATACCCGAACCATTTTCGAAAGATTATAGAACCAATAAATTGGCGTCCCCAAGGGGATTCGAACCCCTGTTACCGCCGTGAAAGGGCAGTGTCCTAGGCCTCTAGACGATGGGGACCTGGAACTTTCTAACCACCAACAACACTTACTGTGCTGATGGTGGAGCTAGGCGGGATCGAACCGCCGACCTCTTGCATGCCATGCAAGCGCTCTCCCAGCTGAGCTATAGCCCCGAAAAGAGTGAGGAAGTTTAAGTGAGACACTCTTTCAGTGTCAAGTTATTTTTCCAGAACTTTTCT
>CAMBDN010000064.1 GCA_945865355.1 Legionella genomosp. 1 | reverse complement strand
ACATAATAAATGCGCCCTTCTCCTAACGCCCAAGTGATCGACACAACATTCGAACAGTCACATACCTGTTCAAATGTTGTGTCGATCATTTAGCCCTAATCTTCTCCCGCAAGCAGGAGAGGTGATTAAGAAATGGCAGATATGATTGGTTTCGTTGCGGCCGTTGACTCCGTCGAGTAGGCGTCATGAAGCTTTACCTTTTCATCCACTACCTTCACAACGCAAGAATCAGACCATACATTCAATGCGGTTTCCAACATATCAATTAAACTGTAAAAAGGTAAGATAATCCCCATCAGAGTGATGGGTACGTTCATGCTTGCCAGCAAACTAGCACTTAAAAAGAAACAGCCCATTGGCACACCAGCATTACCAATTGCAGCAACCGTAGCCACGATCACCCATAAACCCATGGTCGCTAAAGACACGTTGATACCATGATTTTGCATGAGATAAATTACCGTAGCAAAAATGAATGCAGCACAACCATTCATATTAATGCTGGTGCACAATGGCAAAACGAAACGGCTAATTTCTGGTTTAACATTTAAATTTTTCTCAACCGTGTCCATGGTTACAGGTAATGTACCCACTGACGATTTGGAGAAAAAGGCTAGCGACAACGCCGGCAACATCCCTCTCATCGCTTGCAGCGGCTTAATGCCTTGATATCGTAACCACAACGGTAAAATAATAAACCCTTGCACCAGATTGGCCAGCACAATAATCAGCAAATATTCACCAATTCCCTTGATAGCCGTACCACCGCGCAACTGAATAACCGTGGTAGTAATAAACCCATATAATCCAAGAGGAATAATGGCAATAACCCAGTGCGTGATCACCATAAACAAACCATGAGCACCGCGAAAAAAATGGGTGATTGTATTTCTTGCCTCAATATCAGGTATAAAACGTATCGCTATACCAACCACAATCCCCATAAACAATACGCTGATGACTTGATTCTCAATAAATGGTGAAAAAATCGTAGCAGGAATCAGATTCGATACATATTGAAAATAGCCAACATGACCGGTTGGTAATTTGGCGGCTGGGAGAGCGACCACCTGAACCATACTTGGATGAATTAAAATATAAAGCAGGCAACTAATAGCCGCCGCAACGAGCGTTGTACCCAATGTATAACACATGGTGCGTCGCCAAACCGTTTTCATAAGGCCATCTGAACGGTAATTGGATAGCGTTACAATGATAGAGAGGACAATAATAGGTAAGCTAATGCATTTAAAAATCCTAATAAATACATCAGAGATAAATAAACCCAGGGTTTTCAGCAGAGTAATATCGGACATTCCACTGAAAATACCCAATAAAATCATTAGCGTATATAAGACAGGAGTACTCAACCAAAAATTATTTTTTTTTGTGGAGTGTTTTGCGCACATAGCAAGTCCTTCTAATTAATTCATATGGAGTGATAGAATTGAATGAAATAATAATGAGTTATCAACAACAACAGCAAACGCGCAGAGACTGAGAAGAGGAAACCACAAGGCAAATCATTTGTTTTAAATCAGGCATTTAGTAATCCTTTGCAGCTTTAATAGTATTAATTTTGTTCATTAAGGACATATTTTAACACACACCCTACTGATGTCAAGTATTATTGCAAATCCCTCTTAGGTATATATAATCCCTCCTCCCAAATTACATAAGGCTTCTAGCATGCCATTCACAGCAAAACAATTACAACTTTGGAGCCCACTATCAAAAAGATTAACCGTTATTTTAATGCGCCGCTGCTCTGAATCCCTCATCGGGGGTATACTTCCATCTAGCATGCGTAGAGACCTACATGCTCTAGTAAAAAAGGCTATGAGAGATAACTCTGAGGCAGACTCAATTTTTATAGAGGCATTTGTAGCCTACTCTGATCTATTGGAGGCTCAAGCATTAAACAGTACACAATATAACCAGGCTATAATACGGTTTTATGAAATTCCTGTCGTCAACACCATGTTGGAGCAATTAAAAGCACTTGTTATTCTTCAGGCTTCACATTTGGCGCTATTAAAAGCAAGCCTCTCATCAAGTGCGAGTCTCAACCCTTTGGGAAAAGAGAGCGATTCCCATCCAAGTGAATTTCTGATTGACTCAGGATCGCTTGAAGAAAGCAGCGCATCCTGGCAATTTGGACAAGATGAAGGAGACAGCGCTCCAAGTCTGTCCAGCGCTTCCGAAGATGATCCGTTTTCTGCTTTGGAAGTCAGTTCTGACAGTAAATTGTCGATTGAAAAATTGATGGTTGGTTTGTCTGATGAGGACAGCGCTTCTGCTCGAGCTGTCAGTCCTAGCAGTAAAGTGTCGATGGAAAATTTAAAACTTACCTTTTCTATGGAAGAAGTACATGCAGGTATTGGCCTATGGGTTGATGAACGCTATTCACCAGTAGATGAGCGCGTATTGTCCAGTGGAGTAAAACGTCAACGCCGAATGGATAGTCTATCCCGCTTGCTATCACTAAGATCATCATTATCAGTTTGCTCAGCAGTTACCCTTAATCTGATTAACGAGCCACATATCGTCATCGGTGCAAACGTGGGCAAAGATGGTTCTCAAGATGAGATTGCTGGTTTAACTGCCGATAAATTGGCCCTTATTCAACGCCATCTCAGAGAAATTTCCGCTAGTGACATAGCGAGTATTGATTCAAGTAAACTTGATTGGCTCGCTGAAAACCTATTCCGTGATCTATTCACCACCGGTGGTTCTTCTATGCCACCTGACGTACTGTTGCAAGCGGCAAGAAAAATAATACATGCGTTCTGTATCGATGGTGAAACATTCTCTGCGGATGAAAAAATAATGTTTTTAACGCATTCATCAACTGTCATCTTATTACCTATCCTCACCGATAAAGGCTACCGCATGCTAGCAAAGCAAATAAGAGCTATTGGCTGTACAAATAGCTCGTACCCATTGCCCATGGTGCCAATGGATACAAGTGTTCACAATATTCACGCGGAGCAATTGATTGCACGCTATCTATACGAAGAACGCGAAATTGACACCCCACTCACTTTCGGGATCAGTAAATTGTGTTGTCGAACATGTTTTGAGAGTTTAAAAAACTATCCCGTAACCTCGCGAGGGACTCATAACCAAGAGTATGAAGGAGTCATTGACCTCCATAGTGGTAGACGTAGGGCTGAGTCAAGTGCACGGCGTGCAACCACCCATTCTTGGCCTAGCCCCAAAGACACTCCTGACAGGGACCTCCTCAAGCGACCAGCAGACGAAGAAGCGGCTCTGCCCGAACGTAAATTTCGCAGTAAATGCGTTGAACGAGTCATATTGTTTGAAGGACTTACGGACGAAACTGCTAGCGTAAGCTCCTTCGCTGCCTTGAGAATGTCTGCCCCAGCCATCGCCTTTTTTAAAAGCCCCCCTCGCCATCCTAAATACGATCTGTTGAAGGGATCGCAAGAACCATTAAGCCCAGCAGTTCCTTCTTTTGGAGGCAGCGCAGATAAGGATTTTAGTTAAGCCATTAGCCATTTTCAATCCAGGTATTTGCATTGAAAATGGCTAACATCGAGTATAAAGTACCCGTATTTCGCTTCGCTGCATACGACCTACAATTTGACCCGCTACAAATTTCGTAAGATAGGTTACGACAAAGGGATAACCTCGTGCTTTGTTTATAAAAGAGCAGTTAGCCTATGGAACAACGAGAGCTGTGCTATTCCGGGCTAATTGACGTAATGCGTGGAGATACGCTAACAAATTTGTCATTTGTTGATGGGTCACTGCTGCAGGAACCAGCTTCTTTCCTAACGTGTTAAGACACCCATCTAATCGTTGACATAGCTGGGTATTGTCTTTATTTGGAGTTTGATAAAGTTCATTAATTGATGATTCAAAACTCTCTAGACCTATTTCTAATCTCGCAGACGTTAGATGTGCATCTGCTCTATTGATACCGTCATAAATATACCTTACCGTAGCTTGGATGAGTACCGAGTTTTCAAATGATTGTTTCAATGCTTCAAATTTCAGTTGTTTTTTACGATTGAAACGCTCGTTAGCTTGCGAGTCCATTAGACCCCGACAAACCCAAAATAGATCGCTGACTTCATACAAGATGATTCGCTCTTTGTTCTGAGTCAATACATGCTGGATATTCTCTATAAGAGAGCAGGATAACATCCGCAAACGACCAGCGAACATACTCAACACATCATGGCGCCACAACGCATTTGCTACAATAAAACTTGCAATTATTCCAATCACAATACCACCTAATCGCTCAAGCGGGGGTTCTAAATAAAGTGGCGGTCCGCCTTCCTGTGCCATCGTAATGATTAAAGCAATATTTGCTTGTAAGCCAACATAGGAGTAACGCGGATATTTGAATGAAAAATAGCTAAAAGCCCACACTAGAAAAAACAAAGTTAAAACCAAATCATACACATTCATCGCAACCAATGACAAAATGGTTAGAGCTACCCCCCCGCCTAATAGGCAACCCAACATACGCTGCAAACTGACACCCTTCATTTCAAAGATATTTGTTCTGATTGAAATCACTATACTGCTGATAATACCATTGATCCCACCTGGCCAACTGCTGATTAACCATATCAACATTGCAAGAACAATTGTCAACCCAACTTTGATACTCTGTTTGATAACCTCCGGATCGTTTTGTAAGCGTTTTACTGGGTTGTGGGCGTTGTCTTTGGGTATTAGTGAGCGTTGTTGATCAATTAGCAGCGCACTTAAGTTGATCATGATTTCATTGATTTGTTGCAGTAAATGGTAAACACGAAAAGACAGTTTATCTTTGTGCAAAGAAAACTCATTATTTTCAGACAACGTCATCTCTAACGCATTAATCGCAGGTCCAGTCTGTAGATCGATATCGGATACGCCGTGTTCTGAATACGCTTTTTTCATTAAATCAAGATCATGATAGATCGCATTAAAAACAACATCTATTGGGAAGTTGCCCTGCACAAAGTCTTTAATCGGCTCATCTTGCAGTGAAGCTATAAAATAATTTAATTTACGCATTAAGCCAAACATTATCTCCAACAAGGATCGTAACTTTTCAATTTGTACCCTTGAAATACCTACCTCAAAACGCATTGCTCCAAGCATGTCCATGGACTTTTTTAGCTCTTTTTTCAATTGTAAATTAATCTCGGCCATTTCATTGACTGATGAAGAACCCGTGTATAAAAAATGCTGCAATTGTTGCACCTCAGCTGTAATTTTGGTGAAAATTACATGGATGCGTTCATCAAAATTATTTTTGAGATTATTAGGAAACAAGAAAAAAGCACTTATCCCGGCAACAATCACACCTAAACTAATTTCGGCTGAGCGCCAAAAAGCCACAAAGAAGGCATTTCCAGGAGCTGTACTCACCTGCGCTACCACTAGAAAGGCGGTAATTCCTCCAAGAAGATAAGCATAGGCATAACGGCTGATTTGGTAATAATACATAGAAATTGCGGCTATAAAAAAACACACCAAAAGAAAAAAATAAAAACTATCGACAGTATAGGCCGCAACCAAATACCCAAACCACGCACCAACAAATGTACCAACAATACGCAGCAGCGCTTTATCAAGAATACTACCGATGTATATATTTGATACAATTAGCACCGTCATGCCAGCCCAGTAAGGCGTAGATAAGTGTAATGAAAATGCAACAAGTACGGCTATCAATACCGCAATGGCGGTCCTTAATGCGGATCTGTTTTCTAGAGAACGGGGTATCAATCGTTGAAGAGCGTTCACCGACTCACCGGTATGTTGTCGTAGTAGCACTTGCGCCAATGCGCAGCGGGTAATCCGGGCTCAGATTATCAAAATAAATACGCACGGGAAATCTCTGAGCTATTTGAATCCAATCTTCAGTGGCCTCTAAATAGGCTAACGTTGATTGAACAACATTGCCCGACTGAACTCGGTTAATTCCCCATCCTATACTTTTGACATGACCATTAAAAGTTTTTCCAGGATACATGTCCAACGTTATCTTTGCTTTATCTCCAGGCTGTATAAGCCGTATTGCCGTTTCTCGATACCGCGTGACCACCCACCAATGCTTTGTCTCCACTAGAGCAAACAAACCCTCGCCCACTTTTACATATTGGCCACGGCGTACATTCAAATTGGTAATATAGCCATCTTCTGGCGCCACAATCATCGTTTGATCATACATATACTGTGCGTCTAAAAAGGTAGCTTCTGCAGCTAAGATATTATTATTATCAAGGTTTTGCTGAGCGATTTTCAACTCTTGCTCTGCGGCAATTACCGCTGCTGCTTGACTCGTTGTTTTTGCCTGGATATCAAGCAAATCGATCTTTGCAAGATCCCCCTTCGCTTGTAGTTTTTGATAACGCACCAGATGGTCTTTATTCAAATTAAGAAGCACCTGGCTCTGTTTATAGCTTTCCTCAGCAACCATTATCGCAAATTTTTCATTTTCATAATTAAGTTTAGCGATGTTTAAATTAGCCTTGGCCTTGCCTAAAGCGTAATCAAAAGGACGCCTATCAATCTCTAGTAATTTCTGTCCCTTTTTAACACTCTGATTATCTTTAACATAAATTTTAATGATAGGACCACTCACTAAAGGGGCAATATTGATTACATTTGCAGAAACATACGCATCATTCGAATAAGTATTGTAGTAAGCAAAATAGCGATAAGATAAGAAGGCCACGCAAATGATAGTTAGGGTGATAACTTGGGGCCAATAGTTAAACTCTTCAATAGTAAACCGTTTCATCCCTGCAACCTTTTTGGTACTTGTTTAATAGTATACCTATCGCTCTGCGTTTCGCTACCCATGATGGTGCATCCCGCTGGGTAAATATCGCCAACTGATAATCCCCTGATTAATCTGACGCGCCTCATTAAATTCACAGGTTACTGTCTTCACAGGCCGTGCAATACGTAATTGCATTATCTCTTGTTTGGGTGGACCTGTTGCAACAGTAACCAACCAATGATGGCTACTGTAATGCTCTTTTCCCGACAAAATATATAAACAAGGGATGACACCTAAATCATCGATCAAGTAAGAAAAATAATGATGATTATCAGTGAGCGAACATCCATGGCTTTGTAAAAGCATCTCGATGACTTGATTCGGATCTTCTGCGGTTACCACACAATCAGCATCATATATTTCCGCAGCCAGTTTATTGGCAACGGCCTCTAACTGATAAAACGCTTCGTGCTGTTTCGTTATTTGATTGCTAACTTTCATGTATAAAAAAACGGCTTGCATGAAGGATAGAATTAACAACGTTAATACCACTATCATCATGATCGTCGTTAACAAAACCATTCCCTGTTGTTTTGTATTCAAGGTATCCTAACCATTGTTGAAAGTTCCAATTGATGCCCTTTTGCTAAACCAAGAATCACTCGCAATAATGTTCGTCCCTGATGCTGTTCTGCATAGACTGATAGGTTGTGCACAGCGGTTGTAAGTTCCTCTGCATGCTGAAAATGGTAAAATAAGGTTCCTTGTGTGCGAATGGAGTAAGTCTCTTCCAACCATGCCCCCACATAAATGGGTGGATAATAGGAAAAGGCTAGCGGTTGCGTGAGTGTTATCATTTGGTCATCAGCGTTATGCTTTATTCGCCCAATTTTTTGTACTTCAGCATGATAGCAATCAGCAATAAGTATCGATTGATCGCGATAAACCACCTGATTCTTCGTTGTTAGTAATTCATTTGGACCGATGACTTGCAATACCGTATCAAAATATTCACTCATTCGATTCATTTTGACAGAAGCACCGCCAGCCTGGCCTATCTCAGTAGCAAACAGTCTTTTGTGATTATTACGTTGATCTTCAGTCGTTAAGTGCTCAATCCCCAAACAAGGGGTAAATCCCGCCCGTCTCGAACTGTCCCTAATCAAATCAGAAACTAACTGTAACTCGATACTTTGATCCAGTTTTATTTGCAGATGATGATAGTGTTCTTTGCTATTCAGATAATGGCGAACCATTGCCAACATAGTAATGCTTGCTAATAAGAGAGCGATCATTATTTCTGGCAAGCCAATTCCGTGCTGGTTATTCATCACCTAGTACCCCCACCAATTGCCGCACCATAGTCCGCTCTAATGCCCAAGTAATTTGTATGTTTATTCTGGACGTTGAAAGAGATGTTAACGAGCGTGCAGGGGTGGGGACTGTATACCGCCATTTAAATGGCCGTTCATCAACCAATCTGTTGTAACCAACATAAAATTGCTCGGCCGCATTATCAAGAGCTGATAACGCTTTAGCACGACTATAAATTTGATTAAACAATTGGCTGGTTTGCCATTGGTGTTTAGACAATGCTAACGAAGCGGTCGTCATTAATAATAACGATACCAGCACTTCAGTCAGGGAAAACCCTTGATCCATGCTACTATTCCATTCCTGAGGTTGGTCCACGGGAAAGGTTACCGCTGACTCAATGAGATGTGCAAGAGGATCTGCTAAAAATTTATGGTGGATTTCGTGATTCTTGCTTTAATGCATCTATAGCATCTTCCGTCTTGGTATTTGCAGTTGAGCTAGAGCGATTTGAGGAAAAAAAGATATTACGGTGTTCATGGATGATGTCGCGGTAACTTATCATTTGACTTGCGTTATCACCCTGACTGGTTTGTATTTTTTCCCATGTTTCAATTATATTTTTATAATTACTTCCAGGTGGCGCCCCCAATATATCAGTGATTAATTCATTCAAGACGCGCCTTTTACCCGCTTGATCTTCCTTATCCGCCCGCAAATACCATGGAGATTTTTGCAACCTATTAACCAGTTTCTGTAGGGTGTCAAGCATACTTGCACGTAATTTATCATCTGCCGATTGATAAACAGCTCGCACAATGGGTGTATAATCAATGGGTCTATCCCTATTTAAGCTAGCATCATCGATCAAGGCGCCCGTTTGTATATCTAAGGCCTGTAACCAGCACTTGCTAACATGTCCATCTGGTAATTTAAACAAGCCACCATCCGTGCTATTTGCTATCTCATGCTTTCTATTTTCTGCGGTTGGCTGTTCTTCATCTTGTATGTTTACATAATTAAAACCAGGCGGGACCATACTAGTGACACCCTTTTGACCATGCATCGCCGCCATGGCAATATTAATATAACCTGCAACCACATGCATACCCATCGCTGCATCTTGTGTTAATAATGTATTGAAAACACTTTCTTTGTTTTGCTTATCAGGATCGGGATCCCCATGCATATTAACAAGCTTTATAAGCGGTAAATCGGTCCCCATGCGCTTCAAAGAAGATATTTGTAGATAATCATACGTCTTCGTCATTTCATTTGGCCCTCTCCCTTCTGTCTGCGCTACAAGCTGACATTCAAACTTATCCTTTCTGTAACAAGTGACGAGATGATGTTTCGATACAACTGAAACATCCCATTGCTCACCTAATTGGGCTGCTAATTTATCTCTTTGCTCCTCGCTGGCCTCTTGCAATAAAATAACATCCACATCATTATTATTTGCACACAATTTTATTCCCGCACAGATCCTTCCCTTTCTTGCATCATGATCATAGTGTGGCGGTAATATGTAACCACATGGGGCGGGCTCCCCATAAACGTTGTAAGACATTATTTTTAATGGTTCGATATCTGCACCTAACGGCACCATCATTAATTGCGGCACATGATCTGAATAGAACATACTAGGATTTTCTTGAACTTCTTCACGAGTCGGCAATCCAGGGTGAACACGATCAACATTTGACACTGGCATTACAGCTCTCCATAATCACATTAAATTAATTGTAGTATATTAATACAATTTGATTATTGTTTTCATAAAAATCCATTATTTACAGGACAAAAATTTATATCGCTCACAAACATTCACTTTTGAGCCATCGTTCGATAAGATGCTTCTTAAAAAAACCTGGAGTAATTCATGCCTTGTGACTTCCACCGGCTAGCGCACGCAGGGATTCAATCATTATCACCTTACATCCCTGGGAAATCTGCAGAGGAAGTTGCGAAAGAATACGGCATTACTGACATCATAAAACTCGCTAGCAACGAAAATCCATTCGGATGCAGCCCTCTTGTCAATAAAGCGCTATCGTCAATCACTGGCTATCAAATCGCAACCTACCCTGTGTCATCCATTAAACCGTTACGTCAGAAGCTAGCTGATAAACATGCCATCGATATAGACATGATCACCCTAGGAAATGGGTCTGATGGGTTAATTCCTTTATTACAAACGTGTTTTGCTTTGCATTCCGGCAAACATATATTGACACATCAGCATGCGTTTATCTCATACGGTATACATGCCAAGACATTGGGCATACCGATGCAGACTATCCCCTTGCTGAAAAGCTTTGAGGTGGATATCGATGCAATGATTGCTGCGTGCAATGATAAAACCGCCATGATCTTCTTAGCCACTCCAAACAACCCAACCGGCTTGCTCGTCAGTCAATCTAAAATCGAACGATTGTTACAAAATATTCCAGCAACGACCTTGCTCGTTGTTGATGAAGCATATTATGAATACGTTAACGATCAAGATAGATTGAATACAATATCGCAGCTTATCGCCTATCCCAATCTCATCATCACCCGCACCTTTTCTAAAACTTATGGCTTAGCCGGATTACGAATAGGGTATGTGATCGCCAGTGCAAACATTACACAAATTTTACAACGCGCTCAGCCACCATTTTCGGTCAATGAGGTGGCTTTAATAGCCGCTAGCGCCGCATTAGACGACCCTAAATTTATCAATCACAGCATCGCTAATAACACGCTTGGAATAAAACAAATGCAACAAGGCTTAACCAGCTTAAAGATAGACCACTTACCCACAGCAGGAAATTTCATTACCTTTGATTACAAAAAGGACGCAGGGCCCCTCTATCAACGCTTGCAACAAAGGGGGATCATCGTTCGACCATTGCACGCCTATGGCTTGAGCAATTATCTGCGCGTTACCATTGGAACCCAACAACAAAATAGTCGTTTTCTTAACAACTTAGAGGAATTAATTAATGAAAAGTGATTTAAGCAGCCGCCATTGTGAATCGTGTGAAGGCATTGGAGCGGCATTAACATCCGAGCAAGTTAATCATTTAATGCCACAGCTGGCAAAAGGTTGGCAGGTTTCTAACGATCACAAAAAAATTAAGCGCTCCTATTCATTCAATAATTTTTACGAAACCATGGCATTTGTAAACGCTTTAGCTTGGATTGCCAATACCGAAAACCACCACCCTGATCTTGAAGTCGGCTACAATTATTGCCACGTCACATTCCTGACCCATGCTTTAAAAGGTCTTAGTCATAATGATTTTATTTGTGCGTCCAAAACGGATCAATTAACGAATTAAAAGTTACCGGAATGTAGAACATCCGCGCCCATTAATTTTAACCAGTCTCTCGCCCAGCAACAATCATGATTGAAGTTGGGTACGACTCTAAGCTTGGGCCTATTTTCAGGCGGAAATCGTTTAATATAAGCATTAGACACC
>CAMBDN010000063.1 GCA_945865355.1 Legionella genomosp. 1 | reverse complement strand
ATTCAGCAACGTCGGCTGGCGTACCCCACTGCATGAAATGTTGTAGTGGATAAACAGCCACAGGTTCTCCGGCAGCAAGAAGAGGCTTGTAGGCGAGACTGACGTAGTACTCACCACCGACATTCAGATCTTGCTCCTTTACAAAGCGGAAGCAGTCAATCATGAGTTCAGCAGAGGAAAAGTAATAGGTACCGCTAGACGCGTACTCCTCCATCCTGTTACTTGTGTAAGGTTGCTTCTCCTGTACATCCTGAACCCACCCATTTGCCTCAAGCATATAGGCATAATTTGTGCTGCCGAGCGTGTGAGGATGAAAGCCTTTGTAAGCAGGAATTGCCCCCGCACACGCAGTTTCATCGACAAATTGCCTAAAGTGCAGCCAATCCCAGTAACACGTAAAGTCACAGTAATTGACCACAACAGGCTGACTTTTATCAAGTAGGTGCTCAATCTGCAAAACCGCATGAACAGGCCCCAACTTGTGAGGAGGGATACCAACTATCAACCCGGAAGGGCAGTACGCTCTTAAGATTTCCTCCAGTCTGTAAAATGGGTTATCTAAATGCTCTTGATTACAAATGAAGATAAAATCAGATTCACCCGGAAACATCTCGATAACGTGTGCAACGATAGGTTTTCCCTCAATTTCGATTAAGGGTTTGGGCACAGTATAACCGGCGGCCCGAAATCGCTCTCCGAATCCTGACATCGGCACTACGATATACATTTCTAAGATGCCTCCATATAACGCTTAAACCTACATTTAATTTAAAACTTAATTAAAAGCAACAGCTTGCCAAGCGCCAAGATCAAAGCCGATGATTAGCTCTCGCATATTCATTATAAATAACGGCCTGTAAAAAACCAAGAAACAATGCCGAATAAACATTAAAAATATACAAACCCTTCAAACCAATGAGTAGCACTACCCAAAGTATTAAAGAGCTCATTCCAATAACGCGATAAAACAAAAGCACGAACCCAAGAGTACCAACTATACCCAAAGCGAAAACAACCGAGACAGAAGAATCTTGAGCAAATTTTGGGTCAGCATCAATACTGTCGTAAAGTGCAACGAGATCGTTACCAAAAAGAATATTACCATTTATTAAAAACTCTTGAAAAGCAGGCCCGGTAATGAACAGCCAAGCCGTTAGTGTTTCCGACTGTCCCCCGATCAAGTCGGATAAAAGATTAAGAATCGATCTTTCACCACCAATGAGTGACGCGACGATTGCTCCAAACCCAATAATAGCTAAGGCTCGCCGATTAACACCAAGATGCTTAAATAATAAAACACTCAGTATCAATAACGGCCATCGCGTACCAGACAACAAGCAACAAATTAAATTCATCAACACAAACAGGTTGAACTTTCTATAATGTAAATAAGCTGCAAAAACACCGAACGCGGACCACAATCCATAATTACCTACATCGAACTCGAAGAATCCACCTAACCGGCCAGCATATATATTGCCATCAGCAAATAGTCTGCTAAAAACGATTCCACCAGAGGCATAATCCAACAAGACCACCAATTGCATTAAATTGATTGCAATAACAAATATATTCCTAATCTTGTATTGCGAAAAATACCTAACAGCATACAGAAAAACAGCGCCAAACAGAAAAACTTTCAGGAACAGTAGGATACTATCTTCGCTACCACCATTTAGATAAACGATAACTGTTGGAACAGAAATCAACAGGGAGAAGATAAAGTACTTAACGAGCCGCTTCGATAATAATAATTTCGCAAATACTAACAATCCCAAATAAGATTGAAAAGTAGCGGCCAATACAAAAGCAAGCTGAGTAATGGATTTGAGCGACACGCCAAGCCACATAGCTAAGCTCCACCAATGAGTTCGCTAATTATTGATGCAATTCGTTCAGCCGCTTTACCATCCCCATAAGGGTTGCCCGCTTCAGCCATCTTGTTGTAATGGTTGGTATTACTCAAAAGAGTCCTTACCTCGCGCACGAGCGCCTCAACCGATGTACCGACAAGCTTTGCAACACCGGCTGTAATAGCCTCGGGGCGTTCAGTAGTGTCTCGCATCACTAACACTGGCTTACCCAAACTTGGAGCTTCCTCTTGAACGCCACCGGAATCGGTAAGGATCAACGTTGAACGCATCATTAAATACACAAAGGGGACATACTCCAAAGGGCTGATCAGCTTAATGTTGTTTGAATTAATAAGAAATCGATTAACAGGGTCTTGAACATTGGGGTTCAAATGTACGGGGTAGACTATTAATACTTGGGGGTCTGACGCAATTGTTAGTAAAGCATCACAAATTTTCTCAAATCCATCACCAAAGTTTTCTCGACGATGCCCAGTTACCAATATCACTTTTTTTTCAGATTCCAAAAACGGAAAGCGCTCTTTTAGTTCGCTTTCTAAACTTGGATCACCAAGAATCAACGATTTAACAGCAAGCAATGAATCTATAACAGTGTTTCCGGTAATAAAAATCGAGTTATCGGCAATGCTTTCTTTAAGCAGATTGTCCCTAGCACTAGGTGTCGGTGCAAAATGAAATGCTGCAATCGCCCCAACAATTTTCCGATTAATCTCCTCTGGCCATGGGGAATAGATATTTCCTGTTCGTAGGCCCGCCTCTACATGACCAACTGAAATTTGATGATAATAGGCTGATAGCGAAGCTCCCATCGTTGTCGACGTATCACCATGAACAAGTAAAAGGTCTGGCTTCCATCGGGTAAGAACGTCGTTCATCCCTAGCAAGATGCGCTGGGTGAGTTCACTAAGCGATTGGTTCGCACTCATCAAATTAAGGTCAAAATCAGGCTTAATTTTGAAAAGGGTGAGTACCTGATCGAGCATTTCTCGATGTTGGCCAGTTACACAAACCGACAGATCGAAACACCCTTTGGCCTCTAGTGCCTTAATGACTGGTGCCATCTTAATGGCTTCAGGTCGCGTCCCAAAGACTAACATAATTCGTTTATTAGCCATAGTACTATAAGAATAAATTAGTTAATTTCAGCCAAAAGGCTATCGACACGGTCGCTAAACGTATTGCGACTGTTGGTAATAACCAAACGTCCTTCATCAGCAATCCTGTCGAAATCATGAGTCGACTTAATCAATTCATTAAACTCGACAGCATTGTCAAACATTAAAGCGTGATTAAATTCACTAAGAAGGGACTTTGCATGACTATTTCTTTCAGTCATGAGCAACCCACCAGATGCGGCTACTTCGAACAGCCGGAGGTTGGTATAGTCAGAATTTTCTCTGGTCAAAAGATTGAGGTTAAAGCGACTTTGGTTAAAAACTGCACTCATTTCGTCTTGGCTGAGAACTGCATTTCTAAAGTCGTGTTTTTTACGAAAACTTAAAGATGACTTTTCCCAGCCGCCACCCCAAATAGAAACTGGAGAGTCAAGGTTGGAGATAAATTCCGCTCTAAAAGGACTCCAACTCCCTACAAACGTTACATTGTAGGAAATTGGCAAATTGCGAGGATAATGAAGTTCCGGGACATAATACCAATCGAGGAACAGCGTCGACTTGGCACCAACGTCGGTATAGCGTGGAAATAAATGTTCCCGAGCCGATACGATAAGATCATATTCGGGAATGGCAGCAATAAGATCTGCGCTTGAATTCTTCATGTTGAAGAAATCGTCCGGATTCCAATTAACAACGAATGCACCGCTGCGCTTAATCGTCGCAATCGTGCTTCGATCGAGATGGAGTCCCTTTGATATAATCACCACGTCAGGTTTAAACTCATTAACGCAATGAGAGAACTTAGAACGGATTTGCGCAACATATAACCTGAATAATCCTCGCCGCTTTATGCGCTCAAAGATTGATCTCGACCGGATACCAGGCATTATAGTTGTGAAATCAAAATGCTCAACCGTATGGCCCCGGAGCCGCAAGTCACTCGTCAAGAGTTGCGGTAAAGTACCAATCCAGTCCTCTCCGTAAACAACTATTCGCACTTGCGCGCCCGAATAAAGTAGTGGCTGGTCAGATGGTTACGAAAGAGACCGACCGTCAATATGTTCAACACACCCACCTTGCTCGACGTTGGCAGATCGAGCAGAACCTCTTCTATCTTGTAACCACATTCAACCAGCAAACGCGAAATTGATGCAATGGTGAAAAACCGCAGATGCGTTCGATCCAGTAGCCCTTCATCCTGATATTCCCAATCTCCTTTTAAGAGTAAGGGAAAGGTCACACGAAAATTGCGAACGTTCGGAATGGAAATCAACAATTCACCATTCTTTGCGATGAGTTGCCGCACCCTAGTCAGAACCTTATCTGGGTTGAGCATGTGCTCAAGACTATCTGAAAATATGATGTAATCAAAATCAGCCCCAATTAAATGCAAGTCGAGTGATTCTATATCACCTAACAAGGTGTTTGACAAAACTGTCTTTGCGATTGCATAGTTATGCTCAGTGATCTCAACGCCTGTGACCGTACATTGGAGTTCATTTTGAAAATATTGCCCGAGCTGCCCTGAGCCACAGCCAATATCTAATACTTTAGCATCGCGCTTTAATTTAAATGAACTCGGCCAAGTACGTATGCGTTGGTAATACGAAGCGTCCGAATTAAGAGTTGCGTTAGGATTGTTTATCATTATTTTATAAATCTAAATCCATTAAATATATTCCAAAATACTGCCCAGATCAGCATACAGTTACCAACCAGAATCCCAGGCCGTTGCACGCGTCTAATAGATGGACAATTCGGGTTTCTAGGTTTGTACAAATGATTTATCAACAAAAATAGTACAGCACCTTTTTTGAGGAAGTGCTTAAGTGAGTTTCTTTTAGCCTCAAGTAATAGGGAGTTTCTAATCGCCAACCAAGAGTTACGATACCTCGACGTCCCCGACCCCTCTGCCCGATGATCAACCGCAACCCCACTCTGAAGGATTGTTAGGCGATTATCAGAAACGCGTCTGAAATAGTCCTGTTCTTCTCCATACATAAAGAAAGTCTCATCAAAGTAGCCTATTTTTTCGAGAATTCGCAAGCGTACGGCAAAAAGGAAACCGGAAATGTCAGCGCCCTGCGGTGTCTCCACCGCGGTTGTACCTCTATTGCTCTCGACAAATCCTATAACAGCTACATCCTCATTAATAAAATATGAGAACTGCTCAATGATTTCTCTGCACTTAGTATCATCCACGGATAAATCACTATTCGCTACCAACGCTATGTCGTAGTTGTTGCTCACAGCGAACTTCAAACCGGAATTTACCGCTGCCGCGAACCCACCATTGCGCTTCCGTATGACTAATTCAACTGGGAGTTGTTCCAATATTTTTATCGAATCGTCAGTTGAGCAGTCGTCAACGACAATGACCTTTGATTCCGGAAAACCAGACAGGAATGCTTGGGCTGTGCTCGCAATGAAAGCACTCCCGTTATAGTTCGGTATTATTACGCAAGCCTTCATTATCATTCAATTAAATTGATTCTTAGAGCAGCTTAAGTAGCTCACGCGCTTGCGTGACTGCTTCGATATTTCCGAATTTTATGTCCATGTGACACTTATTGTTTATCAGTTGATTGAGTACATCGGCTATTTCATTGACATCAGAAACTGATGCTGAAAAATGCCCGCAGTTTGTAACAAGATCAGCGAGTTCAGTGCTATTTTGTAATGCCAGAATTGGCTTACCTAAGTTTAAATAGTCATATGTTTTATACGGTATGGTGACCTTGCTTCGGTCGTCATTATTTTGAATGAGCAACAACAAATCGGAATCAGCGGCGAATTGAAGCGCTTCCGGGCGACTCACCGGCGGTAGGATTGAGATATATTGAAGATGAGATATATCACGCCTTATTTCGTCCGC
The DNA here is from genome assembly GCA_945865355.1 of Legionella genomosp. 1. Lineage (GTDB taxonomy): Bacteria > Pseudomonadota > Gammaproteobacteria > Legionellales > Legionellaceae > CAMBDN01. The sequence continues at coordinate 5,773 of CAMBDN010000063.1, read as the reverse complement.
GACATGACCTAAATTGATAATTTCAATATAAGAAGAAGATATCACACCACCAGAAATCAGCTTATCTAGCGCCAGAATTAATGTTTTGAAATTTCTAGTTGCATACAATGACCCTAAATGCACCATGCGAAAAGTCTTCGCTTGCGGGGGGCGGTGGGTCGAGTTGATCCCTGCGAACTTTCGTGCTCCAGGATAGACCGAGCATATTTTTGATGTTTCGAATTGCTCCGTCGCATACTTAGCAGCTCCCTTTGTGACATATGCAATTTTATCGGCTTGACTAACGATCATTGACTCAATTTTGTACAGCCAACCTCGTGCATGCGAGTTTCTTCCGATGTCGATCCCGCTCAATGGGTCTTGAAGTTCAACAATGAGTGGTATTGAAAATAGTTTTTTTAAGACTATCCCGGCCAAATGTGCTGATGCTGGACCACCAGTCGAAAGGATGACTGTTGGGCGGCGTGCTACACAAAGCATGATCGCGGCAAATGTGGCGGAAATAGCCCAAGACCAGCGCCCCTCCCCGATACCTTTCGTCGCAAGATATTGTGCCGCATCGATCAATAGCCCCAATGTAAGCGCCATTGGTAGCATCAAATACATGGAGGTTGGCAGCGAACCACCTTGGCTTTTGATCCGATCTACCTCCTCCCAGTAATCCGTAAACGACACGCTTGGAGCCCGCCAGTGGGTTACCTCGCGATCATTGGTTTTTCCGCAGGATGCAGCGCTAACCAATAGCACCTTGTAATCCAGCTTCTTTATGCTATCGACCTTGTCGTCTAACCACTCAGCTTGGCATGCACCAGGCATCTCGGCGTAGTAGGATAAGATCAATACCGACTCTTGGCGTGCCTGTTTATTCACTTCTCAACCCCCTTGAGCTCCAAAAAACTAATAGCAAATACACGAAAGACGTAAATAGTCCTGCGAAAACAATACCCATCAGCCCGTAGCCATATGCACCAACTATATTGCTGATGAAACCAACTGTAGCCATTCCAATTTTCGGCATTATGAGCTTATTAGATAATTTATATGCTTGAATTTTCATTGCTAACGCGTTTCCAGCAGCAAATAGTCCGCCGGATAAAACAACAATCGGAAGATATAAGGCTGCACCATGATATGAAGATGGCGTGAATGTTGAAAATACTAAATCTCTTACTAACAAGGCTATAAGTGAGGCGAATAGCGATATCACCAGTGCTATTGCTGTAGCTATATAAACTAATCTCGTAGCAGCATCTATTGAAGATGAATTATTAATCGCACCAATTCGCTGATATATAACCGGCTCCATCAACTGGACCAAAATCCCTATTACCATACTGATCGGGTAATATCCCAATTGATACAATACAACGTACAAACCTACTTCTCCTGTGCTTGCAAAGGAGTTTAGGATCCAACGATCCGAAGCGGTGCTTAGTCCGGTAAATATGCCGATTAAAAAGAAGGGGCGTATGTAGTGTGATATTTCGAAACGCCAATCTGTCGATGTTGTTGCTTTATCTATTCCATTTCCGTTTGTAATGGACGAGCTTATCGCCTTATTTTGCCATATAGTAACTGTCAGTGACGCAATTGAAAATCCTATAAAAGCCAAGTAACTCGAGTTCCCAAATTGCTTTATTAGAAAATATGCCAAAAAAAATCTAGTCCATATTTCAACACTTTGACTGATTGCAATTTCTGCTCTGCGTCTACTAGCATTCAGCATTCCAGCATAGACTGAACCGCAGCCTGATGAAATTGAATATACACTAAGTGGAAGCAGTAAAAGAAAACCGAAGGTATCACCCTCACCGCCGATAAACACATAGCCAAAGAAAAATACCGCGATAACAGAACTTCCAGATATAAACAGAATCTTATTTATTCCGTAAAAAAAACCTGCCACATCCTTTTTATTAGCCGCCACAGAATATAGTCGCGTGGCACCATTACTTGTTGGCCAGTAAAATATTTGCCCTACTAGGGCGGCAATTGCCATGCCTAGGCCTAGTTCCCCATAAGCCTCGGGAGTTAGCACATGCGTCAGCATCCGTATTCCGGCTAATCCGCCCAAGGCGATTAGCAGTTGACCGAGGGCTATCCACGAGGTCTCGCCAAGTAGATTACGAAATCTTATACCCATGAATATAACATTGGTATTCAATACACTAATAAAAACTGCATTTTTTTGTTTATTGGTTGCGATTTTTATAATGCAATATTCACAAAACTCGTTTCGAATCAATATTTGAAAAATAAAGAATTGTCTTCTTCAGTCCATCTTCTAAACTCACTGATGGCTGCCAATCAAGCTTTTCTTTCGCGATGGAAATATTAGGTTGTCTCTGCTTCGGATCGTCTTGGGGCAAAGGATTAAAGATTATTTTTGATTGGGAGTTGGTTAGGGCCACAATTTTTTCGGCTAATTCTCGAATGGTGAACTCAACCGGATTGCCTAGATTGATTGGGCCTGGATACCCTGGGCCGCCATCTGTTTCATTGGGAAGGTCCATGAACTTCAAAAAACCTTCAATCAGGTCATCGATATAACAAAAGCTGCGGGTTTGTGATCCGTCTCCGTAAATCGTGATTTCGCTTCCTTTAAGTGCCTGCATGATAAAGTTGCTAACCACCCGACCATCATTTGGATGCATCTTTGGACCGTAGGTATTGAATATTCGACAAACACGAATGTCTAATTTGTGTTGGCGGTAGTAATCAAAAAATAAGGTTTCAGCGCAACGTTTGCCTTCGTCGTAGCAGCTGCGTGGCCCAATCGGATTTACGTTTCCCCAGTAGTCTTCGGTTTGAGGATGTACCGAGGGGTCGCCGTAGACTTCAGATGTAGACGCCTGGAGTATCCGGGCATTTAACCGCTTGGCCAGACCAAGCATGTTTATCGCCCCATGCACACTTGTTTTGGTAGTTTGGACTGGATCATGTTGATAGTGGATTGGACTTGCCGGACATGCCAAGTTATAGATTTGGTCGACCTCCACATACAGCGGGAATGTTACATCGTGACGAATAAATTCGAATCTCGGATTGTTCCAAAGGTGTTCTATATTCTGCTTTGATCCGGTGAATAGGTTATCTACACAAATAACATCATCACCACGGGAAATAAGCCTATCTATTAGGTGCGACCCTAGGAATCCGGCACCACCTGTGACCAAAATTCGCTTATTTTTGTTGTAATCTCTCATTTCCATGTTCCTTTTGAATGCTTAATCGCTGCCAAATAAATCTCTTGTATAAACTTTATTTGCGCAATCATTTAACTCTTCCGATTTGCGATTAGCGATTATCACGACGGACTTCCGTTTAAACTCGTCAAAGTCCTTTATAACTTTAGAATGAAAGAATTCCGCCTCTTTCAGTTCAGGCTCATAAATCACTACCTCGATGCCCTTTGCCTTGATTCTTTTCATTATTCCCTGTATGGCTGAAGAGCGAAAGTTATCGGACCCATTCTTCATGGTTAATCGATATATTCCGACCACATCCGGATTACTTTCAATAATATTGGCTGCAATGAAATCTTTTCTCGTGGAGTTAGAACTAACGATTGCCTCAATGAGGTTCTGTGGTACGTCATTATAATTGGCGAGTAGCTGCTTGGTATCTTTGGGTAGGCAATATCCCCCGTACCCAAATGATGGATTGTTATATCCAGACCCGATCCTTGGGTCAAGGCAGACGCCATCAATAATTTGCTTGGTGTCTAATTTATGGCTAGCGGCGTATGTATCCAGTTCATTGAAAAAGGATACACGCATGGCTAAGTATGTATTGGCGAATAGTTTTACTGCTTCAGCTTCGGTGCTATGTACATACAGGATTGGTATGTCTTTCTTTACAGCACCTTGGGTTAATAATTCAACAAATACCTTTGCTCGATCTGAAACTTCTCCAACTACAATTCTTGAAGGGTGAAGATTGTCGTAAAGCGCCCGCCCCTCACGAAGAAATTCTGGGGAAAAGATTATATTATTACAGTTAAATCTTTTTCTTGCATTGACTGTGTAGCCTACAGGAATTGTTGATTTGATAATCATCAACGCTTTTTTGTTGATCGAAAGTACGTCCTGAATGACCGTCTCTATTGACGATGTGTTGAAAAAGTTAGTGACTGGGTCATAGTCGGTGGGTGTTGCGATAATTACAAAATCAGCATCTTTATAGGCTTCGACTTTATCTAAAGTGGCACGGAAATTTAGACTTTTATTTGAAAGAAAATCTTCTACTTCTGTGTCTTTGATAGGCGAGCATTTCTGATTAAGCATTGAAACTCTTTGCTCAATGATGTCGAGCGCAACGACCTCATTATGCTGCGCCAGTAACATGGCGTTTGAGAGCCCTACATAGCCGGTTCCGGCGATGGCGATTTTCATGCTAGTGGGCTCACATTTGCCTGCGCCAACAGGTTTTGGTAGATGGAGTCTGTCGGGCAAGTGTTATTGGCATGGATGCCGCCCATTTTGGCAGCGCCCAAGTAGACCTGGTTGGGCTTTTCGGCTGAAAAGAAGGCTTGAACTGCGGCTTGGTTGGTGAGGTCGAGTTCGGCGTGGGTACGGGTGATGATGTTTGCTGGGGTCGTGGTTTGCAGCGTGCGCACAATGGCACCGTCCACCATTCCGCGGTGGCCCGCTACATTGATTTTGGGTTGTGAAACCATGGTTTGCAGGGCTACGCTTGCACTGAAGAGTGACGACCTAAGGCCTTGGCCCAGGCTTGGCGCAAGCGGCCCAGCTTTTCAGCAAACTCTGGGGTTTGGGCAGCACCGCGCATGGCTTGGCGGATGAAGATGAAGAGCAGCAACACAAAACCAGCGGCCAGCGTGGTCATCATGACAATTTGGGCCTTCTTGGGTTTACTTTTGCGCTCCGGCGGCACGGCTACGTCTACCACCTGAATGAGAGCGTCTTCGCGGCTTTCGTCTATGCGCGCCATTTCGTATTGTTTGGCGAAGAGTTCAAACAATGTTTCGTGGTATTTGAAGTCACGGTACTTGGCGATGTAGTCGCTTTCGCTGCCGCCGGTAGCAGGTGGATCAGCCCTTTCAGCCCGATCCATCTGGCTGCGCATAGCCAGCAGTTCGGTCTGCGCTTGTTTGAAGTCGGGAGCAGACTCGGTCAGGTAGCCACGCATGCTGGCCAGTTTGATTTCTTGCGCGGTAATGGTGGCTTTGAGTTTGGCAAGCGCTTCGACGGCAGCACCAGGGCTGGCTTTAAGGACGCTGCTATTCACCCCGCTGGCCTTTAACGCCTGCTCGGATTTAATCAGGTTGTCTGCCACCACCTGCAGCAGGTCCAACAGGCTGATTTCGTCGTCTTCGGTTTCTATAGTTTTGGCCATGGGTTCATTCATGGTGTTAGCTGCTCTTTAAGGCATCATGTATTTGCGCTTCGTCTTGCTGCAGCGCTTCAATTTCTCCCCGCAGCATTTCATATTCAGCCATCTTGCGCTGCAAGAATCGACGGGTCAGCACAGCCTTTCCAGCCACGCCAGTGGGGGTGAGCAGGTAGGCATAACTCAGTTTGTCTGGGTTTTTGCTGAAGTTGCCCATCTTGATCCAGCCTTTTTCAACCAAGGCTTTCAGGCAGAAGTTGATGGTGCTAACATTGATTCCCACTTCTTTGGCCAAGGTGCGTTGTGTCACGCCAGGGTTTTCTTGGAGCACTTTGAGTGTCCAAAACAGGGTGTCGTCGTTGGCAGTCTGGCGGCGTGTGGTCATTTGAATTCAGAATGGCTACCGCAGCCGACGTGCACC
>CAMBDN010000062.1 GCA_945865355.1 Legionella genomosp. 1 | reverse complement strand
ATATAAAATCGAAGGGGCCTCATTGCCGGCCCCTTCACCCCGCTAGGATATTTGCGGAGGATATTTTGTTAATAACGTCTCTGTTCGGTAACATGAATTATGAGGCAACGAATAGGTCCTTCGGTAACATTTATTTATGAGGCAACAGGGTGCGACAGGTGTCCTATCATGCAGTTACACAAGCAATGCACAAAATGAATCACCATTTTTAATTTCTTATAACCTAACGAATGGTTTCGGGGGATATGTAGAATCGCAGTCTAACAATACAATCACTATTATTCTGCCAGCCGGTTTAATGGGTTAATGTTTCCCAATGCTGTATTCTATTCGTTGATTTTTTATCATTTGTGAAATTTGTCGATGCAGTGATAGAAAATCAACGCTTCAATATGCCCGTAATTTCAGTCGCTTCCTATGTATGAATAAAGGTATAATCTTTGTTTTTAAAACCTAGGTAGCTCATGGTACATCGCCCTCGCAAGCGGTTCGGCCAAAATTTTCTGCAAAGCCAGCCTATTATCAATGATATTTTACGTGCGTTTAATCCGCAAACGAGTGATCAAGTAGTGGAGATTGGTCCCGGGTTGGGTGCATTAACCAAGCCGTTGTTAACTATTTTAGATACGCTATTAGCCATTGAGATAGATACTGATTTGTATGCGCAGTTGGAAGAAATGCCCCAGGGCATAGGAAAGCTGCGTCTGGTCAATGCCGATGCGTTGACCGTCGACTATGGTCAATTAGGGCAACATTTAAGGATTATAGGTAATTTACCTTATAATATTTCAACACCATTACTGTTATATTTATTGCAATTTGCAGCCCATATTGATGACATGCATTTTATGTTACAGAAGGAAGTCGTCGAACGTTTGGTGGCGTCCCCAGGCACAAAAGCTTATGGGCGATTAAGTGTCATTGTGCAATATCAATGTGAAGTTGAACAATTGTTTAATGTCCCTCCCACCGCTTTTTACCCACAACCTAAAGTAGAGTCGGCTATTGTTCGTTTAATCCCTTATCAAGTATCCCCTTACCCCTCAGTGGAATTTACCGAGCTTGAGCGGTTGATGGCCTGTGCATTTTCCATGCGTCGCAAAACGCTAGCAAATAATTTAAAATCGTTGTTAAAAGCCGGCGATCTAATTGATCTAGGCATTGATCCAGGCCTGCGTCCTGAGCAAATCAGTGTCACTGACTATGTTCAGATAGCGAAATTTATTGCCAACTAGTGTAAAATTCTCAAGATTTGAATTTAGAAAAAATAGTCAATTCAACTGTTTTTTCTGGTTTTGATCTTGGCTGGCTTCAATTGGTTTTCTAGGATTAAGGAGGCTCCATTGTTTCATCGTCATGGTAGAAAAGCAAAATCGCCCTATGCTAAACCACTTAAAGATTTAACGGACATTGTACCCCCGTCACAATTATTGTCAGAGGGTAAGCGAAAAGAATTATTACAGAAAATTACGGAAAACTGCTCACTAGAGGGAGCACGATTTGATAGCATGTGTTTGGCGTTAATAAATAGTCTGATTAATCATTGTCAACGGATCCCAGAAACGACAAACAGTTATTATGCAATGCCGGGTGGATTCCTCGATCATGCTTTAAATCGTACTGAAGCAGCGCTATCGTTATTTCGTCACTACGTGATTCAAGGAGACGGGGCTCAGCTATCAGAAGAGCAAAAACTATGGCTTTACGCATTGTTTTCGGCCGGCATTCTACAAGGGATTGGGAAGCTCCAAATTGATTATCGCGTTGATTTGTTCGATGCGAATGGACAATTATTGAAGCAGTGGAGCCCTTTGTTAGAAAGCATGGCTTCAGTGGGCAGCCATTACCATTTTGAATTCCTACCCGAAGGCGATAAGGATTTACGCTGTCGTTTGAATGTTCTACTCGCCCGGCTGTTGATGCCGGCAAGTGGTTTTGCTTGGATTATTTCAAATCCACAGGTGTTAGCGGTATGGCTTGCACTTTTAAGTGAAGATGCTCGTTCAGCGGGTACCTTAGGGGCAATATTAATTCGGGCAGATGCGATTGCTATCCAGCGGTATTTTAATGGATTCATGATTAAAGGTATGGGCAATCGTGGTGGGCGGGGGAGTCGAATAAGTACCTTTGTGGATACTGTACCAGAGTCTATCGATGAAAAAGAACGAATCATAGGTATTGAATTTCTAAAATGGCTGACCAGTAAACTAGCGTCGGGTTTGATCATGATCAACAAAGCTCCGTTATTTATGGTCCCAGGGGGATTATTGATGTCGGCGGAAATGTTTGCGTGGTTTGTGCGGGAACATCCGGAGTATAAAAATTTGCAGGCTCAAGCTGCACAAAATGCTTTTCTCTCCCTAGGATTACATGCTAAGGGCATCGATGGTAATGTAATTTCTCGTTTTGAACAGTCGAATACACAGCAAATGCACAGTGGGGTCGTTTTTGCTGAATATGGCGTTGTGTTATCAGAGCAGGTGCAGTTCCATAATTTGCACACCGGAGAGGTTTCGACGATATCGGCTACCGAATTGGGACACATGGGGCAATTTGATAATCATAATTTCAATCGTAAAGATCAAGCTCCTACCGTAAATTCATTAAATTTATTATCCGCGGCTGGAGAATGGCAACCTGCCGGAGAAAAACCGACCAACTTGCAACCAAGGAATACGCACGGTGCATGATTATGTTATTGGCGATGTGCAGGGGTGCTTTGAACCATTGCAACGTTTGCTTTGCCACATAAACTTTGATGAGCAGTCGGATAGACTTTGGTTTGTCGGTGATCTCGTTAATCGCGGACCACAATCTTTGTCTGTATTGCGCTTTATAAAAAACTTACCATTAACACCACGGATTACACTTGGGAACCATGATCTCCATTTATTAGCGAAGCTGTTTGGTGGGCACCCGTTACAAAATCATGACGACACATTACATGATGTATTGCACGCACCTGATAGTGCTGAATTGGGCCATTGGTTGCGTAGACAATCAATTTTGTATCATGATCCGCTGCAAAATGTTGTTATGTGTCACGCAGGGATTGCTCCTGCTTGGGATTTATCGCAAGCAAAAGCCTTGGCTGAGGAATTAGAAAATGCGTTGGGTGGGGAGCATTATCGCGAATATTTGGCTGAAATGTACGGAAATATGCCAGATCATTGGTCAGATGATTTAAAGGGCACGGATAGGTTGCGTGTTATTTGTAATTATTTTACCCGTATGCGTTTCTGTGATGTTCGCGGTCATTTAGTGTTAACCTATAAAGGGACTATCGCAAATGCACCAGCCAGTCTTTTTCCTTGGTACATGGTTCCCCGTCGCCATGAAGTTGAAGCAGATATTGTCTTTGGTCATTGGGCGGCATTGCAGGGTATGTGTCCGCACCCCCGGATGCATGCTCTTGATACTGGGTGTTATTGGGGGGGTAAATTGACGGCTCTGCGCCTGCAGGATATGCAGCGTTTTGAAGTGCCTGGCCTTTTGAGAGTTTAGAGAGTCCTTGATGACTGTTTCGATGAATTGGCGAGCTTTGTTTATGTTTTGCGCTTATCACCTGGGAAGTGGGTTGCCACAGGCGTATGCTATGCCTGATAAAGCGGCCCTTGCTGGTTCCCTTTACCGCTGGGTTGACGATCCTGCGGCTGAAACGCTGCAAATCGAAGAAGCAGAGCAGCGACTAGATGATGCGATTAAAAATCCAGAATATATGTTAAATCACTGGGTTGATTTGCCAACTTCACCGACAACGCATGGCAGAAAAAAACTAAATTTGACGCTTAGAGAGGCGATTTTATTGTCGTTGCGTTATAACCCAAATATCCAAAACGTTGAGCTTGATCGTATTGTGCAGCGTTATCAATTGCGTTTGGCACATAATGAGTTTGAGTTGCAGTATGCGCTTGGTGGTACCGCACAGATTGCGAAAAGCGGATATAGTGGTGTTGGAAATGCTGTCACTCAAAGCTATTTAGCCTCACCTGAGTTCGCCCTTAAAACGAAATATGGTAGCAAGATGGCGTTGTCCGTGGATAACAATGTCTCCCCCATCGGGAATTATAATCCGCTTCTTAATTTATCAGTCTCCCAACCTTTACTTCGCGGTTTCGGCCTTTCTGCAAATGCCGCAGGATTGCTAGATGCTATTGATAATGAATGGTTAAATAAATTAAGTTTACAACAATCTGTGGTAGATCAAGTCACGCAAGTGATTACTGCCTATCGTACACTCGTTTTGAGTGGTAACAATTTGCAAAACCAACAACTTCAGTTGAAGGAAGCTAATAAATCATTTGAGATCAATGAGAAGAAAATAGCAGCGGGTCAGCTTGAACCAACAGCTAATGTTCAACAATCTTATCAAATTGAATCATTAAATTTAATGGTGGAACAGGCTGAAAATGAATTTAAAACAGCAGCACAAGACTTATTGCAAACGATAGGTCTTGATCCCGATATGAGACTCGCGGTGCCTAATGATGTGACACTAGGCAAGATGGTTGTTCCAGATGCTGATGAGGCCGTTAACCAGGCATTGGAGCACAATGTTCAATATTTGGCGTTGAAAATGTTGTTACGCGCCGATGAAAGAGCCTATGCTGTAGCAAAAAATCAACAATTATGGCAACTTGACGCCAGTGCCAGTGTTCAACTTGGCACGATGACCGGAGTCGACGGCACCACACCGGGATTGCGTGGAATTTATAACGGTAATAATTTGAATCAGGCCGCAGGAATTACATTAACGATCCCCTTGCGTGATATCAGCCGCCGTAGTCAATTGATTTCAGCTAAAGTGAAGTTAGAAAAAGATCGATTAAACATACTCGCTGCTAAACGCACATTAATTACGATGATTAAAAATACAATCAGTACCATAGGAAGTCAGTTAAAACGTTATGAATTAGCAAAACGGCAAGTGGATTTGGCTGAGAAGTCTTATTCCCTGGAAAAAAAGAAGCAACAAGCGGGTATTGCCAGCGGATTGGATGTCAGTAATACCCAAAATCAGTTGATTCAAGCACAAATCGGTTTAATCAGCGCAAAAATTGCCTATCTGAATCAATTATCAACGTTGCAGCGCATTTTGGGCACAACCCTTGAGCATTGGCATATTAAATTGAGGTATGGCGGATGAAGCAGTTACTGAAAATGAAAGGGTTGTTGCTCATGGTTCTTTCTAGCTTTCTACTCGCTTGCGAGGGTAGTCATCCGGTGCATAAAAAACCAGAGACGAAGACCTATGTTGTAAGCATGTCGCCGATTCATAAAACGTTATTTTTCACAGGGTCTGTTCAGCCCCTTAAGCAAAATGCTTTAACCAGTCCAATGGAGGCCGTGGTTGAAATCATGAATTATCACTATGGCCAACACGTTAAAAAGGGCCAAGTTGTCTTCACCCTCAATTCAGCCGAACTGCAAAAACAATACAATGACATCCTTACTGAATATCTGAAGGCTAAAGATAGTTATACGATAGCACGGGCTAAATTTACCGGCACAGAAGACTTGTGGCAGGCTGGACTTCTATCTAAAAATAATTATTTGAGTGAAAAATCCAGTTTGAATACAGCACGTGTCACTTTAATGCAGGCAACAGGGAAATTGACCGATATGGTTAAAAAAATGGGGGATGGAACCTATCAAGATCTTTCCCGTTTAAGCTTTGCTGAATTTAATAAGGTTCGATCCGCATTGTCCGGGAAGCATGATTTGATTCATGTAAAATCACCGAGTGACGGCGTCCTACTCTACCCTCCTAAGGCAAATGATGACAAAGCGGTGCGGATCACTGTCGGTTCGACGATAAAAGCGGGTGAGGTTCTTGCACTTGTTGGTGATTTGCATGGGATCCGGGTGGAAATAGATGTGCCCGAAGTCGATATTGAGAAAATAAAGCCGGGAATGCTTGCCACCATTCGGGGTGTTGCGTTTGCTAAGAAGGAACTCAAGGGTCAATTGGTTGCCGTAAATGCGCAGGCATCCACCGGTACTGGTGGTGCCCTGCCTTCGTTTTCAGCGATTGTGGAAGTAAAGGGCCTCACCGCTAAGCAACAAAAATGGATAAAAGTGGGGATGAGCGCATCGATTGAATTAGCCGTTGATAGTATAGATAAGCTCTTGGTTCCAATTGCCGCAGTAAGTCAAGAAAATGGAAAAAGCGTCGTGCAAGTTGTCGCCGGGAAAGGGGACGTTATCACGCGCCCTGTGGTCACAGGAGCGGCACATGGTGATCAAGTGATTATTGATTCGGGACTGAAAGTGGGCGATGTGATTACCTATGAATAAACCGATGCCGCTGATTTCACTCACTCATATTGTAAAAAAATATCAAATTGGTAGTGCGGAAACTGCGGTGTTAAAAAACATCTCGCTTGTTATTAATGAAGGCGAAATGGTGGCTATTGTTGGTGCTTCGGGTTCAGGAAAATCAACATTGATGAACATTATTGGCTTATTAGACAAAGGTGATAGTGGAGACTACCTGTTGCAGGGTAACAATGTTGCCGGTTTAAGCGACGACCAATTGGCAATGTTACGTAATCAACAAATAGGCTTTGTTTTCCAGCAATTTAATTTATTGCCACGTTTTAGTGCGGCACAGAATGTCTCTTTGCCACTGACCTATCGCAGCGAGCCCCAGGACGTCATTAAACAACGTGTACACGATGTGTTAACGCGTGTGGGTATGGAGTCGTATGCACTTCATTGCCCTACACAATTATCCGGGGGACAACAACAGCGTGTTGCAATTGCACGAGCACTTGTCGGTGAACCACACGTTATTCTTGCTGATGAACCAACGGGAGCATTGGATTCGGGCACAGGAAAGGAAATTATGAAATTATTTTTGGCGCTACATCGCGAAGGACGAACCATTATTTTGGTGACCCACGATGAGCAGGTAGCAGCCCTATGTGAACGACGGATCACCTTGGCAGATGGTCAAATTGTTGCGGAATTACCAACGTGACCTTTGTTAACCATTGCCAACACGCATTGGTCAACTTAATGGCAGCAAAGCTGCGATCATTTCTTGCTGTTTTAGGTATTTTGGTAGGAACTGCCGCCGTAGTGGCTTTGATCAGCTGTGGTCAATTAGCGACTGAAAAGGCATTGGCGCAATTTAAAGCGCTAGGTACTGATCTATTAGCGGTATCAGTTTACCAGCGTGCTCAGGATGGCCTGGCTAGTAACAAAGAGCAAATCCCCCTTTCTTTTTGGCGCCAATTTCCACAGATGCTGCATGCCGTCGTTCAAATTGCACCATATAGTACAACGTACCAACCCATGAGTTTTCAAGGCAAAACGTTAAAAGGGGTCATTATTGGCGCAGATGAGTCGCTGGCGCGTATCATCCACATTGGTTTGATGAAAGGACAATTTGTTTCTTTTGTAGAAACGTTTGAACATGTTTGTGTGATAGGGAATGGTTTAGCGCAGCAGTTAAAAGAGGTGAATATGGAGGATCCGATGGGTAAGCAATTACGTATCGGACAGGCCTTGTATACGATCATTGGGGTAGCAGAACCCTGGAAAGAAAACGGGTTTTTTAATGAAGATATTAACCAAGCTGCAATTATCCCCATTGCTGGTATGGTGTTGGTCAATAAAGAGGTGAAAATTAATAACGCTGTGCTGTTATTAAAAGCAGATAGTCCTATTGATGAAGTGATTGAGCAGATCAAGCAGATCGTAGCGAAGCAAGCCCCCTCGTTAAATATTTTTATTCGCAGTGCCAAACAAATTATTGCAAGCATGGAAAGTCAGGGTCGAATTTTCACCCTTTTGCTTGCTGTTATTGGCGGGATTTCGCTGTTAGTCGGTGGAATTGGCGTAATGAACGTGATGCTTGTTTCGGTTAGTGAACGTAAAAAAGAAATTGGCATACGCAAAGCTGTGGGCGCCAAAAATAGTGAAATACAGCTGTTATTTCTTGCTGAATCGGTCATGTTGTCTTTGCTTGGTGGCATATTTGGCGTTGTTATTGGTTTGATTTTTACCTGGATAGTCGCCTATTTTAGTCATTGGCCGTTCAATATCCATTTTATGCCACCCATCGCAGGGTTTGCAGTTTCAGCGTTTACCGGCATCTTTTTTGGCTTTTACCCAGCTCGTCGTGCTGCGGCAATGGAGCCTATTGTATCGTTGCGTAGTGAGTGAAACGTTTTAATTCCAGTCGTGGTGCGTCGAAATCTGAATGATCAACTGCCCTTAATATTCAATAAAAACCATTTTATTTTTACCGCTTTTTTTTCCTTCATAAAGCCCTGTGTCTGCTAAATGAACCAATTCCGAAACACTTTGTTTTTTGCTAGAGTCAACTAATATAACGCCCACAGTTATCGTAACTTGGATTTGATGCCCATTATAAAATATTGGAGTATTGTGTAATTTCTCTCTTAATCGTTCAAGAATTTCCAGTAATTTCTTTTTTTGGGTTACGTCGACAATCATTAAGAACTCTTCTCCACCCCAGCGTCCAAAAGAATCATTATCTCGCATCGAATTTATAAAAAACTTGCTAATCTCAATCAATACGTGGTCTCCACATATATGACCATAAGTATCATTAATATCTTTAAAATCATCTATATCCATTAGGGCTAGACCAAAATATTTTTCTTGAGAGCGACATAACGTCAATTGTTTAAATAAAATGGCTTCTATACCACGACGGTTCCATACTCTGGTTAATGGATCCGTTAAATTTTTTCGCTCAGCTTCGTCCAGCTCTTGTATAAGCTCGGATTGCAGCATATTTATTTTTTGGGTTAATAATTCATCTTCTACAAGTGCGGCCATATCCTTTAATTGCTCCAATTCATCTGCGGTAAAACGCCTTGGTTTAATATCAATGATGCATAATGTACCAATTTTATTCCCATTTTTAGATTTAATAGGAAATCCTGCATAGAATCGAATTTTCGGCTCGTTTATAACCAATGGATTATCATTAAAACGTTGATCAAGTAGCGTGTCATTGATTAAAAAAATTTCGTCTTGCAAGATAGTATGGCCACAAAATGACACCTCTCTCGATGTTTCACATACATCGAGTCCTTGAATAGATTTAAACCATTGTCTTTCTTGATCAACGAGAGATATAGCTACAATAGGGACATTAAAAAGTGCTTTAGTGATCCGAGTTATCCGTTCAAACTGTTTATTTATTGGGGTGTCTAAAATATGTAAATCTTTTAAATCATGGATACGAGTCATTTCGTTCATCGGCTTAACAGGCACTTTCATGAGTACTCCTTTTTAACATTCCTACAATTTGTATCGATTCAAACTATAATTCGTATTTATTAAGTATAGCTATCAATTGTTCTTTCCTACAAAATAGGATTTATCGACAGAGCTTTTGCCAGTTCTCCTAGCACAAAAGCACATGATGCTTTTTATAAAATGTTGTAATATGAGGAATAATAATAAGGGGATGGTTATGAAAAAGTGCATATTTATTTTAACGGCATGTGTTGGTTTATTGCTGTCGCACATGGTTTTCGCAGAACAACAAAGCTGGAGTAGTTGGGTGGCTGATGTGCGTAAAGAAGCCTTATCCCAAGGTATTTCTCCAGAGGTGTTTGATGGAGCATTTGCTGATATCCACGAGCCCAGCCGACAAGTAAAGGGGCTTGCGCACTCCCAACCAGAACACCGTCTGACCTATGCAAAATATCTCAGTTCCCGCGTAGACAAATACCGTATCGTTGAAGGCCGCCAGCAGTATAAAAAATATAAAGCTACATTAGATGAGGTGGCAAATCATTTTGGTGTCGATCCCTGTTTTATTTTGGCGTTCTGGGGCTTGGAGTCGAGTTACGGAAATTATATGGGAAATTTCCCGGTTATCAAATCATTGGCGACACTTGCCTATGACTCTAGTCGTAAGGATTTTTTTCGTAAGGAATTATTTCTAGGATTGCATATTTTGAATGATGGTCATGTCACGATGCAGAGTTTCAAAGGAGAGTGGGCTGGCGCTTCTGGTCAACCACAGTTTCTTCCTTCCAGTTGGGTAAAATATGCGGTGGATTACGATGGTGATGGCCGTAAAGATATTTGGGGGTCTAAACCGGATGTATTTGCGTCGATTGCAAATTACATGAAAATAAACGGATGGCAAACGGGTGAACCATGGGCCATCTATGTCAAATTACCGGCGAAGTTTGATGTTCAGTTAGAAGGCAAGACGATAGTCAAGCCAGTGAGTGAGTGGAATGCATTGGGTGTGCGTACTGTCAGTGGTGAAGCGTTGCCCCATCAAGATTTAAAGGCGAGCATCGTTCAACCAAATGGTGGACCTGTGTTTCTTGCTTATCCAAATTATAAAATGATTTTGCGTTATAACAACTCGATCTATTATGCGGGGGCTATTGGTTATCTGGCCGATAATATCTGTCAACGAGCTCCGTAATAACGTAGCCCTAACGGAACGAATGATGACGACTTATCTAGATAAAACAGCAAGTTTAACCGATGCGGCTCGACGTATTATTTGCGATAAATCGACAGAAGCACCCCACACGGGCAGATATAATGACGTTGTATCTATGGGGAGTTATTTGTGTAGGCGTTGTGGTTTGGCGTTGTTTCGTGCTGATAGTCAATTCAGTGCTAGCTGCGGCTGGCCAAGCTTTGATGTCGATATTGCGCAAGCAGTAAGGACGCGGCCTGATAGTGATGGTCGGCGCATGGAAATTCTTTGTGCTCGTTGTGATGGGCATCTTGGGCATGTGTTTCACGGGGAACAATATACCGCAAAAAATTGTCGACATTGTGTGAACTCGGCATCTATCGATTTTGTTCAAGATAACATCGTTAAAGATAGCGAAGAGGCCGTGTTAGCCGGGGGCTGTTTTTGGGGTGTTGAGTATTTTCTAAACCGTATCCCCGGCGTATTAAAAGTTGAGGTTGGTTATACTGGTGGAACGATAGCTGATCCAACGTACGAAGAAGTATGCACCGGTAAGTCGGGGCATTATGAAGCAGTAAGAGTTGTGTTTGATTCGGCCCAAACGAACTACACTTCAGTCGTTAAGCGTTTTTTCGAAATACATGATCCGACTCAGCGCGCAGGTCAAGGGCCTGATCTAGGTCAGCAGTATCAAAGTGCGGTTTTTTATTATAATAAAACGCAATATGAACAGGCGGAGGTGTTGATGAACACGTTAAGAGCGAAAGGTTATGATGTCGCCACGCGCGTGCTCGCCGCTCAACCCTTCTGGCCCGCGGAAGATTATCATCAACATTATTACGCCAAGCACGATAAATTGCCTTACTGTCATCAGCCTGTTGCACGGTTTGATAAGGACGTACATCAATAGTCCAGTTTAGGTCTCTTAGGCTGAGATGTTTCAAGTAGCGATAGTAATGCGGATCGCTTCTCGGCAACATCGACTGAAAAAAATCCAATTTTTTCTCTAATGAACGGTACATTCTCAATATTAGAGCGAGGCGTTTCTACCCGAGCATTGATACTTTCTAAACGGACTCTATCAATGCTCAATTCTGATCGTCTTATCGCCATCGAATAGGTTTCAAAAAATCCCATTATTTTAAGGTTTAATGGACCTTGCTGTATGCGTTCGGCCAAATACACCTTTTAGTAAAATAAAACTTAATTAAACTGTGCACTTCAATAAAAAGAGGAGAGCATGGTGAAACTAGAAGAAGATTACTGGCGAAAGCTTATAAAGGAATATGAGGGAAGTGGTTTGTCTCAGA
>CAMBDN010000061.1 GCA_945865355.1 Legionella genomosp. 1 | reverse complement strand
GAAGCAGCGATGGAGTTGATTGAGCGCTTCGTTAGTGCTGATGAGGCTGAGCGACAATTGATGGTGATGTTGGCCAATAAAGCAAAAATAATGGGGTTTGGTCATCGTGTTTATACGGAGTCAGATCCTCGTTCTGATATTATTAAGGTATGGTCCAAAAAATTGGCGAAGTCCCAGGATAGCCTGCTTTTGTATCATATTTCGGAGCGTATAGAAGAGGTTATGCG
Source organism: Legionella genomosp. 1 (assembly GCA_945865355.1). GTDB lineage: Bacteria > Pseudomonadota > Gammaproteobacteria > Legionellales > Legionellaceae > CAMBDN01. Next base: position 11,657 of record CAMBDN010000061.1, on the reverse strand, counting down.
TCGGGAGAAAAAATTATTTCCAAATCTCGATTTTTATAGTGCATCTGCATACCATTACTGTGGTATTCCAACCCAGCTATTTACCCCTATTTTTGTCATGTCACGAATTACTGGCTGGTCCGCACACGTGTTTGAGCAACGAGCAGACAATCGCTTAATACGACCATCCTCGGAGTATACAGGACCGTCTCCTCGCCCCTTTTTAGCCATCGATATGAGAAATTAATATGCATTCATCCGTTGAAGATAACGTTAAACCTGAATACGACATCGTTATAAGTGATATTGTTGATTATGTGCTTAACACAACGATCGACAGTACTGAGGCCTATGAAACGGCACGTCTTTGTTTAATGGATACCTTGGGGTGTGGCATATTAGCACTCAATTTTAGTGAGTGCACAAAACTACTAGGCCCTGTTGTACCTGGAGCGATATTACCTGGTGGCGCACGTGTGCCTGGGACTAATTATGAGCTTGATCCAGTGCAAGCAGCATTTAATATCGGTACGATAATTCGTTGGCTTGATTTTAATGATACTTGGCTGGCTGCAGAGTGGGGACATCCATCGGATAATTTAGGAGCTATTTTAGCTGTCGCGGACTATCTCAGCCGACAACATAAGCTGCAATCTAAGCCTGAAATTCGTATGTACGATGTGATGACAGCGATGATTAAGGCGCATGAAATTCAGGGTTGTTTAGCGCTAGAGAATAGTTTTAATCGTGTTGGCTTGGACCATGTTATTTTAGTTAAAATTGCTAGTGCCGCAGTGGTTGCAAAGCTTCTAGGTGGTGATAGAGATACCATTCTTCGAACCATTTCACAGGTCTTTGTTGATGGACAGAGTTTGCGTACCTATCGCCATGCGCCAAATGCCGGTTCACGTAAATCATGGGCAGCAGGCGATGCTACTGCTCGCGCAGTTCGATTGGCTTTAATAGCTTCTACTGGTGAAATGGGTTATCCGAGTGCCCTTAGTGTTCCTAAGTGGGGGTTCTACGATGTTCTTTTCGCTGGAAAACCATTTAAGTTTCAGCGGCCATATGGTAGTTATGTGATGGAAAACGTGTTGTTTAAACTATCATATCCGGCTGAGTTTCATGCTCAAACTGCGGTAGAGTGTGCTGTGATATTGCATCCACAGGTGTTGGCTCGCTTTGATGATATTGCTCGAATTGAGTTAATTACCCATGAATCTGCTATCCGTATCATCAGCAAGCAAGGTGCGCTGCATAATCCAGCTGATAGGGACCATTGCTTACAATATATGGTTGCAATTGGATTGTTGCATGGTGATTTACAGGCTGAACATTATGAAGATAAGGTTGCTGCGGATCCCCGCATTGACCTGCTGCGTGGAAAAATGCATGTTAGTGAAAATGAACAGTTTTCACGAGATTATCTTGCACCAGAAAAGCGGTCAATTGCTAATAGTATCAAACTGATTTTTAATGATGGCACTGAAAGCAAACTAACGACCATTGAATATCCCATTGGGCATAAACGCCGACGAGAGGAAGGTTTACCTGTGTTACTTGCCAAATTTAGGCGTAACTTGAGTACGCGTTTCAACGCTCAACAAGTAGAAGAGATCATTCGTAAAATGGATGATCCCAATTCGTTAGCTGCAATGTCAGTAAATGACTTTATGGCGATGTGGGTAGCACGTTAAGGAATTGTTGTAAATGAGCTATCCATCCAAGCCAATAACCTATAATCGTCGTTTTATTCCTGCAGCTGTCATGATTTTTGTGGCAATTTCTTCGATTGAGTAACGCGTTGAGTTGATATATGGAATGTTCTCTTTTTTGTACATTGCCTCGACTTCAGAAATTTCAAGACGACATTGTTCAGCAGAGGCATATTGGCTATTAGGACGACGTTCTGCACGAATGTGTTGTAAGCGTTCGGTGTCAATTGTTAAACCAAACAATTTGTGCTTGTAAGGTCTTAACGACTCAGGAAGCCTAAAATCAGACAAATCGTCATCGGTGAAAGGGTAGTTTGCAGCGAGGACTCCAAATTGCAGTGCCATATAAAGGCAACTTGGAGTTTTTCCGCTACGTGATACGCCAATTAATACAATATCTGCTTTCTCATAACCGCGAATTTTAATGCCATCATCGTGAGCCAGAGTATAATTTACGGCCTCAATACGGTGATTGTAGGATTCAGTATCAGCCATACCGTGAGTGCGACCTACGGTATATGACGACTTGGTTTGAAGCTCTTGTTCCAATGGAGCAAGAAAGGTACTGAACAGATCAATAACGCGTGCATTCGATTGCTTAATAAAGGCGTTAATATCAGGGTTAACAAGTGTCATAAAAATTAATGGATTGATTCCTGATTCTTTATGAGACGTGTTTATCTTCTCCATAAGCGCCTCTGCTTTATACAAGGTGTCTATGTAAGGGTAGGTGGATTTCTCAAAGTCAATATTCTCAAATTGGGTCAATAAACTACTAGCCAGCGACTCAGCGGTAAGGCCTGTCCCATCTGAAATGATGAATACATAACGTTTTGTCATTGGCGTTCTCGTATGGATGAGATAATTTGTAAAGTATAAACTGCTCAAGGTAAGTTTGGCGAAGAATATTTGAATAAGTTATTCTAGGCTTGGAAATACGTATATGATCTGCTATGTTGATTTAAATCATCAAGTTATAAAGACCCAGTATTAATCGCTAAAGGAATCTTATGGAACAAGATCGGTTTCAAAAAAATCATACGGTATTTATCATTGGAATGATATCTTTGGTGATTAGCTTAATTCTGCTGGCGCTTTGTTTGTATCTGCTGCCCAATCTATTGTTTGGATGGCAATATGACATACCACCCTTTGTACCCTATATCAATGAATGGCTCATTTCAACGTATAATTTTACGGATAGCGGCGCGTCAAAAATTCTTTTTTTTATACTTGTTGGATTATCGCTGGTTTTTATTGCTATTGCTTATTTTTCTTCGAATCGTATAGAAAACCAAATTTATCAGGATGAGTTTGAAGAAACTGAAATTCCCATTAAATCAAAAGAAGAGTCGAGTGAGGGCAGGAGTCTTGTTTTTAAAATTTTACTTTTTATCTTTGTCGTCTTTATTATTGGTGCACTATTCCAGTGGCTCATTTATAGTTCAACACCGGAAGAAGTCAGTCAAAATAATCCGTACAATGGCATAAATGGTAAAACAATTGAAGGCACTTAGAGGAGTTGATATGTGGGGACTTACTAATTTTAAAATTAATAGATTGGTTAAAAAATTAAAAAGCATGCAACAAGGCCGAGTACACAATCAGCCAAGTGAGGAAGTTTTAAAGAAGGAAATTGCGGGCTATCACAAGCTAGCTGGTATTTTTCTGGCATTGCATGGGAAAAAGAAATATCCATTTGCTCGTGAAATGTGGCAGGAGTGCTTACGAGCATCATCAACATTGGATGATACGGCTTCGCAATACACGCTTGGTAAAAATTTATTAGATGAAGCAAAATTTAGGTTGGATCTACAAGCCAAAGGTGTCTTTGCAAACCCTAGTAATGAGCGACAGGCTAAGCAACTTTTTGATGAAGCTCTCGCTTATTTGTTGGCTGCGGAACAGCTGAAACATATCGAAGCGAAGCGTCTCCATGGCTTATGTTATATTAACGGCTGGGGCGTTGAGGCAGATAAAAAACGAGGTTTTGAATTGATTGTTGAAAGTATTGAGCAAGAAAACAGTTGGGATAAAGTCCCTCAAATTTTTGCTGCAATGGGTTTAAACAAGCCTGAATTTTTCTCTGAGCTAACGCAGCATAGAAATAGTAAAAGTTAATTGAAGTTGTAGGCAGGGTATTATTAAGCTATCGCAGTAATACCCGACCGACTATGTGACATTCAATATCGCAATCTTCCTAAGCATTACCTTCTCGCAGTGGAAACTCCCCTCATCTTTAGTTAACGTCAACCAACACCTCCAAATCGAATAAATTTAATAAATTCATGCTGTTAATTTTGTCTTAAGAAAAATCTTGTACAATTTGAGTAACGAAAAGGATTGCAATCCATCGTTGTGAGTATAAAATATACACTCTGTTAATTTTATCTTAATAATAGCAATGCATAATAAGTCTATAATATAAACAAAATGTTTTATATGTGACTAATATGCCAAAGCCAGAGCCAATATCGAAAACACTTTTTGCAGATACTTACCGTGAACTGCAAAAACTTTCCAAAAGTATTCAGCAAACAAATTTTGTCGCAGAAAGCAATGTTGAGATCGTACGAGACCTGTTAAATCAATTCAAAAAAAAATATGAAGTGATTACGGCATTCTCTTTAAAGGCAGATCAGGAATTAAAACTGAAAGACATACGCAACGTTGCGCCCAAAGAGAAGCGCCATGAGTTAAATAGTCAAGTTACTGCGCTGATGAAGAAGAGTGACGAATTAAAGAAGGATGCGAGTCGATTAATGCAGGAAGTTAGTGCAGTAGCAGAACGATGTTTCGCCGCACGGCCATCAGATGGTGATGACATGTTACGTGAATATAAAGCCAAACGCGCTGAAGCTCAAAAAATAATTGATAAATTACCAGCGACATTTCGTTTGCCGTTAATATCAGAACTCAATCAGTTATCTAGACGGGTAAATACTTGGTTTGCAGACCTTGCGGACATCAAGGAATTAGTCAAATTTGACCAGCCATTTTTTAGAAAACTATCAATAAAACACATTCAACCCATGGTTTCGTCCTATACTGCGCAAGAATTGAGGACTCATCCAAATGCTAATTTTTCTAAATGGGCTGATGTTATTCAAGAGCTACAAACCCATGCTAGTGCTGGTGAACAAGTAGCTTATGCTGAGAAATATGAGCAGCTGAAAGCAGCAGGTGTTACCTGTCGCTCGACAAAAGGTACGGTGTATTTCACAAAACAAGAAAACAAAACAGTAGAAATAGAAATTGCACTTCAGGTGAAAGGGCACAGTCTCACTTGGTATTTCTGGGCCCCTGGTGCTTTGGATCAATATCCGCAGACGTTCCGTGATGAATTGTTCAACCAGGCAGCCGTTTGTCATAAAAAAGTTGATGCAGGTTGTGACTTGTATTATCGCGGCAGTAACGCAGTGCATATTAAATTAATGCACACGCATGAAAGTGAATCATCACATAATCATAATCACTACCGTTTAAAAGATAATAAGAGCTATACACCGCATGAATTTAGACAACATATGGAAGGGTTTGTCGGTTGTGAAATAGAAGGAAAATATTTTAAACGAGGAGAGATTGAAAAGATTTGTCACGAATTTGAAATGCATTATCTTGATTGGACCAGTCAAGTTGGGGTTGAAATGTCCAAGGAAGAGCGGTATTTCAGTGATCCTGCACAACGGCTTAATACCGGTGATATGATTGAGCTCTCTCTGTTCGGGAGAATGCAAGAGCCCTGTCGTTTGAGTGTCGAGGAACTTAAAGTGGATTATGATGAAGCTCGGGCAGCAATTGAGGCAGAGTTGGCAGCGCCAGCTATTGGAGTGGAATTAGTAGCTCCCGAACAAAGTTCTGAAGAAGCGAGCAGAAGGGTTCAAGAAAAACTTTTGAAATTGAAATCGCAATACGAAACTCTTTTAGAGTATCGTCGACGTAGTGCATCGCGAGGTCTAAATTCTTCTATTGCTTCATCTCGTCAAGTAGATAGTTCAAGCAATGAAGTGATTAGGGCTAGGCAGACGATGGACGATGGAATTGGGATTGCCGATCCAGGAATTCCTGACTGGGCACTTCGATTGAAGGCCTCAGTTGATGAATCGAAGGCTCAAATGCTAGCTTTGGCCGCTAAAAGGCATGAACCTGGTATTGCTCATAATGATGAGGCAAGAAAATGGGCAGGCGACGCAGGTATCGACGTTGATTCATTAATGGGAGCCCCGGGGAGGCAATTCGGGCGTTGATACGGGGTTAATTGTTCCAGTTACCTGTATTGTAAATTAGCGTAATATAAAGTACTAACGAATGGAGATACTTAAATGCCCAAATTAATTGATAGTTTACCTGCCGGGAAAAGAGTGGGTTTGCTTCGGGTCATCGGTGATTTAAAAGCACTTGCAGTAGAAGCAGATGATTTTAATAAAAAAATTATTCATTACCAAAGTATGCTAAAACAATCCTCTTCTTATGATGAATTCCATGATGTTGTGAAGCAAATTGTCATAACAGAGAGAGAGGCTAATTCCTGTTTACAATCAGTAATGATTGGATTGGATGCGGAAATGATGAGGGCATTGGTGGAACTTGCTGAAGCAGATGAAACGTTATCGATGATATTGAATGCAGCAAATTTTTCTGATGTACTTAATGAAAGCATCATTGAGACAAAAGAACGAGTGAGTGAACTCGTTTTGCTTAGCTTGATTGCGAATGACAAAAAAGGATTGGCAACGAGTTTCATCGATAGTATTAAATCACTAAAGCCTGTGGCGGAAGAAGTCAATGCTCAGAGAGTTCAATTTGCTGATGTATTGGGTAAGTTGGATTCATCAGATGACTTGGATGTTGTTGAAGCGCAAATAGCAGAGCGTGATAAAATAATAAGCGGTATTTACAATAGACTCGTCATTTTTCCAGAGGACGAGGCTGTTGCTAGTGCTTTGGTTGATTTTTTAGAAACCAACCCGCGTTTACTTTCAATAATAAGTACGTTTAATTTCCAAGGTTCGTTAGACGATGATATACTCGCTGCTAGAGCAAACTTAGATATGGGTGGTTCACCTAGCCCATAGTATCTAGGGCATGCGTTAATGATGGTCAACAATTGCCTTTATAGGAGGCTATAGTGCGTAATAAGTCATTGAGCGAGTCTAAGTCTGATGGTCAGCTATTACCGGGGGTGCTATTAACCTCTTTAGTCGCTGAAATCGGTGAAGATTTACCCACTATTGATCTTGATAATATAAATGATTTAGCCATTCAACTCGAAGAATTTATTAGTAACGCTTTACCAGAATCGTTAGTAAATAGCTCTGTATTATATTGGCTCACTCAAGGTTTACATTGTTCAGTAAGCACAATGAACGAAAAGGCAGCTCTACGCATTGGACAAGTTATTTATTTACTTGCAGCTAAAAATCCTGATGGATTGATTGAAATGTTAGGTAGAACAATTGAGTTTGGTGCTTTTAAAGGTCAAAACACGGCCTATGTTTGGATGAGGGAGTTGTATCTTGCTACATTTCTTGAACAAAATAATACGGCTATTATCGCTATCAACGCGGCCATGTCTTATTTATTAGAGCGGGCAAGAAAACCCTTGGCGATGTCTCTTGTCGCGAACTGTATCGATGGTAAAGAAAAAGGTAAAAATGCTCTATATGTTTTGGCACAAGCGTTAAAACAAGCAGCAGTACGTCTTGATAATCAGCCGCAAACGCTAATGCTTGCTCAATTGCTCGAGCGCTCAATGGCTCAATTACCGGATGATTCATGCTCAGTTATAATAGAAGAGCTACATGGTGGTCCTTTGCTTAAAGGGAAGCATACGCTTTACATGCTTGCTACAGTGCTAAAAGATGTGGTTAAGGACAATCCCCCTGCAGTTAATATTATTTGTACATTATTGAGTCGAATGATTCAAACACAAGATCCGGCGCTTTTAACAAGTGCATTATTTAAAGTAGCCCATTCAGGCGAGTTCCAGGGCTTCTCTTCCCTACATATCATACTAACCAGTCTTGTGTCTGCAGCATATATATCAAAAAACAACGAAGTTATTGATAAATTGACGTTAATGCTACAGCAATTATTTATAAAATACTCCGACCAATTGATAGCTGCTATGACGGAGGAAATTAGTACAGGGGAGTTCACCCTACGGGTCACTAGCAATGGAGTGACGCTCCTGATGCAGGCTTTAATCGCAGCTATAAATCATCAACTTGATGTTGGACCATTGGCTAATTTACTGATTACGTTGGTTGAATCAGACTCAGAATTTATGGCCGAGGCCTTTATAAAACCAGTACTCCTGGTGAATGAGGGCAGGATAACTGTTTCACCATTGGATAGATTGATGTTTGCAAAACGCGATCTCGTTCATCAGGAAGCCAACGTTAAGCTCAGTGGGATCATTTCGGTACTTGCTGCTTCAAAATTTGCTGAACAAATGAAACAAACATTACCCGATGACTTGAATTCCACCTTTAGCATCACCGATCCAAAAAAAAGCGCATCTAAAAGCGATTTTTCTGTAGATATCACAAATGAGACGCCCGTTGGTGCAGGAGTGCGGGCAGGCGTTGATGATGTTGCAACGAAGTACTCGGATAGTCCTTATATACTCTATTCAGTAGCTAAAAAGTCACCTATTATCGTGGATTCAGCGTCAGCCTTCGAGGCTGCAGATGTTCAGTCAAGTAGCACAAATAATTATTTTAAGAGTTGGCATTAATGGTTGATGGATATACCAATTTGGTAAAATCGTAACGTCCAATTCAGGGTTGGTTCATACTAAAGATATAAACGCATATACCATTGATTAATAGCTGAACCATAAAAGAGTGAAATAAAGCCCGCAACACATAAAAATGGTCCGAAAGGGATAGGCGTCTCTCTCGTTTGTCTTGATATTTTTAAATAGATAATGCCGGTAATAGCGCCTGTGAAAGAGGATACAAGTAGAATTAGGGGCAATTGGCTCCAACCAAACCATGCGCCAAAGGCTGCAAATAATTTAAAATCACCTTCTCCCATGCCAATCTTACCGGTTAATAAATAAAATAATTTAATAAATAGCCACAAGCCTAAGTAAGCGCCAGCAGCACTTAATACCGCATCGGGTAAGGTAGTAAATTCGCCTTGAGTATTTGCAATTAAGCCTAACCATAATAAGCTCAAAGTTAAGCTATCTGGTAATAGTTGATGTTTAAGATCTATGACAAACAAGCAGATGAGTAACCAAATGTAGAGTAAAACGAAAACCAAAGACAAATGAAAGCCATAATTAAAGGCGGCGAATAATGATAGGAAAAGGCAAAGCCCTTCCACAAGGGGATAGCATAAAGAAATGTGTTGGTGACAGTGTTTACAGCGACCCCTTAAAATAAGGTAACTCAAAATAGGTATATTATGCCAAAACGGTATCATGTTGTTACAACTCGTGCAGAAAGAGCGGGGGTAAAATAGATTGATTTTTGGTGCTTCCTGCTCAGGTATGTGAAGTAAATTGTGGCATTGTGATGACCATTCAGCTTGTAGCATTAATGGTAATCGGTAAATAATAACATTGAGTAGGCTACCAATAGCTAGACATGCTAAGCCAAAAAAGACATAAGCTACAATTGGAGACAACAAAATTAATTCAAGAATATTACTCATCATCACACCACCGATCCAAGTTTGAAGATGGGTAAATACATCGCAATAACCAAGCCACCAACTAATACACCCAATATAGTCATGATCACTGGCTCCAATAAACTACTTAATGCATCGACAGAATTATCAACCGCCTCTTCATAAAAATCGGCCACTTTACTAAGCATCTTCTCCAATGTACCTGACTCCTCACCAATAGCGACCATTTGAACCACCATACCAGGGAATAATTTAGTGCTTTCCATGGCAATATGCATTTGTTGTCCACTTGAAATTTCGTCTTGAATTTTGAATGTTGCATTACTAAAAATAATATTTCCTGTGGCCCCAGCAACAGCATTTAATGCCTCAACCAAGGGGAGCCCCGCTGCAAAAGTGATTGATAATGTACGAGTAAAGCGAGCAATTGCTGCTTGAACAAGAATCGTGCCAATCACCGGCATTTTTAATAACGATCTGTCAATCGCTTGGGCAAAGTTAGGTGAGTGTTGGAGTGCATATATAAAGCTATAAATAGCGCCAAAAACTGCCGAAAATATCAAATACCAATAGTGTTGAAAAACTTTAGATAATTGTACAATCGCTTCAGTAAAAGCAGGTAGTTGTGCGCCAAAACCTTTGAACAGGGATTCAAATTGGGGTACCACAAAAATAAGTAGTCCTGCGGTAACGAGAAAAGCGACAACCATTACTGCCATCGGATAAGCCAGCGCTTTCTTTATTTTCTTCTTAATTGTTTCAACTTTTTCTTTGTAGGTGGCAACTTTATCTAACATGATGTCTAACGATCCTGATTTCTCTCCAGCGTCGACTAAGTTACAGAATAAATCATTAAAAAATACCGGAAATTTGCTTAAGGCCTCTGCGAGTGTAGAGCCCGATTCAACGTCGGTCTTAATGCTCTCAATAAGATCTTTCATCCGTTTATTTGATTGCCCTTTAGCGACGATATCAAACGATTGAATGATGGGAATGCCCGCTTCAATCATGGTTGCCATTTGCCGGCTGAAGGTGGTTATATCCCCCTGAGTAATTTTTTTGTTTTTTCTATCGAAGAAAGACGTTCTCTTTTTAGCAATTTTTTTAACGGTTACACCTTTTTTTCGTAGTTCCGATTTTGCAAAAGCGATATTTCTGGCTTCAATCTCGCCTTCTATCAGTTGGCCTGCGCTGCTAATACCCTCCCAGTGAAAATTAATGAGTACGTCAGATTTTTTGTCCATGGTTGCTAGTCAACGGTTACCCGATTGACCTCCTCAATGGTCGTATCACCTGATTTGATCCTTTCGAGGCCGGCTTGATAAATGGTTAGCATACCATCCATTTGTGCTTGCTTAAGGAGATCGAGAGACGTTCCCCCTGACATGATCAGTTGACCAAGACTTTTTGTCATCGGTACCACTTCAAATAGGCCAATTCGTCCACGATATCCATTTGAACATTGATTGCAGCTATTTGCTTTATAAGTTTTCATCGTTTGAGCGCTTTCTTCGGAAAACCCCAGTTCGATTAAACTTTGTGGCGTAACATCGTCACGAATAGACTTACAGGATTCGCATAATCGCCTGACCAGTCGCTGAGCAATAATTAAGCTGACTGAACTTGCGATATTGAAAGAAGGAATTCCCATGTTAACCATTCTAGTCAGTGTTTCTGTAGCGCTGTTAGTATGTAATGTTGATAAAACCAAATGCCCCGTTTGTGCAGCCTTAACAGCGATTTCAGCTGTTTCTAAGTCGCGTATCTCACCCACCATGATAATGTCGGGATCTTGTCGTAAAAATGATCGAAGTGCTCCAGAAAATGTTAGCCCGGCTTTGAGATTAATATTGACTTGATTAATCCCAGGAACTTTAATTTCAACAGGATCTTCTGCCGTACAAATGTTCTTTTCAATGGTATTTAGAATATTCAACGCGGTATATAAGGTAACTGTTTTACCACTACCTGTTGGGCCCGTAACGAGTATCATGCCCTGTGGGCGACTAATAGCCCGTATAAAATGAGTTTTTTGTATCGGGCTAAACCCAAGAGCCTCAATACCTAGTTTTGCAGCGGCTGGATCTAATATCCGCATCACTATTTTTTCACCAGCAGTCGTAGGGCAAGTGCTCACCCGAAAATCAATGGTTCGTGTGCGTGATAGCTTCATTTTAAAACGCCCGTCTTGGGGCGTACGTCTTTCGGAGATATCAAGGCTTGACATGACCTTGATGCGAGCTGAAATACGTGCAGAGAGATTCACGGGAGGGCTTGCGACTTCACTTAGTAACCCATCTTGGCGATAACGGATACGAT
>CAMBDN010000060.1 GCA_945865355.1 Legionella genomosp. 1 | reverse complement strand
TACCGCCCAGCTGCGTTACTTAGCTAAAACCAAACAAAATTTGCCTCCTGAGGATGGGCGTGAATTTACGTTGAAATTCTTCCAAAAGGTATGGAATCATCGAGGTGAATCTGCAAGTCGTCCTTTGGCGATGTCACAAATGGACGCCGGTGGCGTTTCAGGTTGATTCCTTAGTACTTATTTTATTTGGCTGTGAGCAATTGTTGGTGAGTACGCCATTGCGGCATGAATTGATCCATCAGTTGATAGAAGCGAGCGTTATGGCTCGCTTCTAGCAGATGAACCATTTCATGCACTAAAACGTATTCAAGGCATACAATTGGTTTTTGTATTAATGAAAGATTTAACCAGATGCGATGGGCACGTGTGTTGCAAGATCCCCAGCGTGTTTTCATCGTTTTTATTCCCCAGGTCTTAACCGTTACTCCAATAACCGGCTCCCACTTATCGATTAGATGAGGGATTAGTGCTTGCATTTGAACCTGGTACCAGCGCTTTAAACAGGCTAGTTTTGTAACTTCAGTCGTGTGTAGCTTTGCACTAAGAAGCAAGATGTTATCTTTCAATTTAAGCTGGGCTGGTTTACTGCTTTCAACCACGTTCAGTGTATATGCCTTACCTAGAAAATAATGCGACTCACCATTTTGCATCAATGGTGCACTGATGACTGGTTGTGCTTGTAACCGCGCGCGCTGTGTATGCAGCCACTCACGTTTAGCTTCAAGTTGATGACGAATCTGTTGTAGGCTTAATTTCAGTGGGGCACTAACCCGAACAAGTCCATCTGGAGGATAGATGCGTAAGTTCATGTTCTTTATTGGTTTACGTAGTATTTCAATGGTAATGCCATCGATTTCTATCTGAAGATTGGCCATCATGACGCCCTTTACGCTAAAGCGTCATGATACCATTATGATTTTGAGATCCCTAGCGTCTGTCTGCAATGCAAGGGCTATCTACGTACTCGCCATTTATCGTTAAAATCATATTGACGTTAGCTCGTTGATAACGGGTCAGTATGTCATATTGAGCTTGAGTGACATAACCATAGGCATCACCACAGTACACCAATGAAGACGTGTGGTGTGAGGGCCTTATCTTTAGCGGGATGTCGCAACCCCAACGAAACTGGGTTAAATCACAATCTGCGAATGCCAGGTTAATCGGTAAAGCGAATAAGATCACAACTAAATTCCATTTTTTCATGGCGTATTCTCCATCAGTGTTTTACTAAGTATATATCGCCTGATAAGAAAAATTCTTTAACCTAGAAAAAGCAATTGTCTTTCGCTGTAGATTTAACTGATTTTCCTAAGTTAGGGTCGATGTATACGGTACTCAATAAGTAGGATGAATCCTCACAGGTAGGATCATTAGGTCCGCTGTCAATTCTTATCTCAGCTCTGTAAGCACAAGTCATAACTTTCATGCTGCAAGAGAGCCCGTTTATATTGTAAAGCGTTAGCGCAGCCCATATAACCGCCTTGGTCGTTTTTCCCTACAACGCGATGGCAAGGAATAAATAGGGCTAAGGGGTTTGTTTTACAGGCTTGTCCAATTGCACGTGGACTGCTTTGTAATAAGTTGGAAAGCTCGCCATACGTTATGGTTCGCCCAACGGGAATAACGAGCAGGGCACTCCAAACACGCTGCTGGTAACTGCTGCCTAATGGTTTAAGTGGTAGTTGGAATCGGTGATGTGGGTTTTTTACGTAGCTTTCAAGTTGATGTTTGATTTGAGAACCAAGTTGGCCACTATGGTTAAGAAGCTTTTCACTAGTGCACTCTTTAAATACAGCGCGATAGATGTAATGCTCATCATATGTCACTTCAATCGAGCCTGCTGGCGTCATAAAGTACGAAACGATGAGCATCGAGTGAGTCAATTAATCGCCTTTTTTACCGGCTAATTTCTCTTTGATTCGAGCGGCACGACCAGCTAAATTGCGAAGGAAGTAAAGCTTGGCACGGCGTACGTCTCCACGTCGTTTGACAGTGATGCTATCTACAACAGGACTATATGTTTGGAAAACACGCTCAACACCAACATTATGAGAGATTTTACGTACAGTGAATGCAGAGTTCAGTCCACGGTTTCGCTTGGCAATGACAATGCCTTCAAATGCCTGTAGGCGCTCGCGAGTGCCTTCTTTTACTTTAACCTGGACAAGTACAGTATCACCTGGACTAAATTCAGGAATTTCTTTACCTTGCATTTGCTCGGTATTAATTTGATCAATTATGTTGCTCATTGCTCACTCCTAAGATGGTTATTCAACAAGAATCACCATGTTCGTCTTTAAACTCGACAAGCAGTTGCATGTCTAGGTCATTTAATTTTAACTTTTCCAATAAATCTGGCCGCTTTAGCCACGTTTTTCCTAAAGATTGCTTTCTTCGCCACCGCTCAATATCTCGGTGGTTTCCGCCCATCAATACCTCCGGCACCTGGGCGCCATCAATAACGGCAGGGCGCGTGTAGTGGGGGCAATCTAATAACCCATTCATAAACGAATCTTGCTGCGCGGACGCTTGGTGTCCAAGGCTGCCTGGCAGCAAGCGGACAAGCGCATCAATATAAACCATCGCTGCTAATTCGCCACCACTCAAGACAAAGTCCCCTAGTGACCATTCCTCATCAGCATGATGAGTTATAATACGTTCATCAATCCCTTCATAGCGTCCTGCTAAAAACAGCAGAGATTGCCGGTGTTCAGCGATTTGATTTAAATCATCTTGCTGAATCGTCCTTCCTTGCGGACTTAAATAAATGGTCTTGCAAGTGGCGGGCATTTGTTTAAGAGCATGCTTAATTGCTTCGTGCATTGGCTCATACATCATGACCATACCTGGACCACCACCATAAGGCTTGTCATCGACTTGCCTATAGGGTCTACTGGCCCAGTCTCTTGGGTTCCAGTAATCAACTTTGGCTAAACCCTGTTCTATCGCGCGTCCAGTAACACCATGCTGTAGACTCGAAAATATCTCGGGTATTAAGCTGACCACACCAAGATGTAACATCAGCTAAAAATCCGTATCCCAGTCAACCGTAATGACGCGTTGACTATCATCGACCTCAATAATACTTCGTCCAGGTAGGTAGGGAATCAAATGACGCTTTTCCCCTATCACCACCAGTACATCATTAGAACCGGTTGCCATCATTTCCGAGACACTACCTAACAACACCCCTTGTAGGCTAACTACGTTCATACCTTGCAGTTGGTGCCAGTAGTATTCCCCTTGTTGCAGAACGGGAAGTTGCTCTCGTTTGACGGCTATTTCAATATTCGTTAACCGTGCCACTTCATCTCGATCGCGATAACCTTCAACTTGGGTCAAAATGAACTTATTATTCATTTCTAGGTTTTGCAAAGGTAATGGCTGCCACTGATTGTTGAGACGGGCATGCCAGTCGGTATAATGCAAAATATTGTCGCGAGGTTCTGTGAAGGATAGCACCGTAACAAACCCTTTGACCCCATGCGGGCGGCCAAAGCGACCAACCACTACCCAATCGCTATCGTCACTCACGTGTACTATTTACTCCGTACCGATGAACGTCGGTATTTACTGTCTTTCAACGAAAGTACCTCCAAAAAATACCTCGCATAGTTATTTATGCGACAATTTTTTGGAGTTGATTTCGTTGAAAGACACTAAAATCCAACCGCTCTTCAAGATTACCCTTCAAGCAGTGACATTATTATGCAGCAGCTTTACCTTTATTAAATTCTTTAGCGAGTGACATCACACGATCAGACATTTGCGCACCAACTTTTTGCCATTTGTCTAATTTTTCTAATTCTAAATGCAGACGTACTTCTTGACCGCGCGCTATTGGATTAAAATAGCCAATTGTCTCAATGTAATTACCGTCGCGACGTCTACGGCTGTCAGTTACAACGATGTGATAAAAAGGGCGTTTTTTTGCGCCTGCTCGTGATAAACGGATAACGACCATTATTTGCCTCTATTTTAATTAAGCGTGGTTATGTAAAAATGGCGAGTATTGTACGAAAATTAACTCGACATTGGAAGGGGTCTCTTTAATTAAAATCATCAGGTAGCATTCCTTTCATGCCACTCATCCCTCCCATGCCGCGCATCATTTGCTTCATGGCGCCTGGTTTTGTAAATTTTTTCATCATTTTTTGCATTTGGGTAAATTGTTTTAGTAAACGATTGACGTCTTGTATCTGGGTACCGGAGCCTTGGGCAATACGCTTTTTGCGTGATCCTATGATAATCTTGGGAATGCGTCGCTCTTTCATCGTCATTGAGTTAATGATCGCTATCGTTTGCGCTAAGGCTTTGTCATTAACTTGGCCTACGGCTTGCTTGGGGAGTTGCCCCATGCCTGGCAGTTTGCTCATCATGCCACTAATGCCACCCATACTGTTCATATGGAGTAGCTGTTGCTTAAAGTCATCTAGATCAAACCCCTTGCCTTTTTTTAATTTCTTGGCTAATTTTTCGTTTGAGGCCTTATCTGCTTTTCTCTCGACTTCTTCAATAAGCGTTAGAATGTCACCCATACCTAATATGCGTGAGGCAACGCGCTCGGGGTGAAACGGCTCCAGGGCGTCAATTTTTTCACCATTACCCATGAACTTGATCGGTTGTCCGGTGATCTGTCTTACTGATAAAGCAGCGCCACCACGAGCGTCGCCGTCTGTTTTGGTAAGAATAATCCCCGTTAGAGGTAGTGCTTCGTGAAAAGCCTTGGCGGTATTAGCGGCGTCTTGACCCGTCATACTGTCAACAACAAACAATGTTTCTACTGGTTTGACGGCTTGATGTAGGTTTTTTATTTCTGCCATCATGTCTTGGTCAATGTGCAAACGACCCGCTGTATCAATGATGAGGATGTCCATGAATTGTTTTTTAGCACTATCCAACGCGTTGTTAACGATGGTTAATGGGCGCTCTGTTGGTTCGCTGGAGAAAAAAGCAACATCAAGCTCTTTCGCGAGCACTTCCAATTGTTTGATTGCGGCTGGACGGTACACATCCACACTCACCAGCATTACTTTTTTCTTTTCTGTTTCTTTCAGATAGCGTGCTAATTTGGCAGCACTTGTCGTTTTTCCTGAGCCTTGTAATCCCGCCATTAAAAATACAGCAGGTGGTTGTGTTTTGAGATTTAATTCGGAGCGAGTATCACCCATGATGTGAATGAGTTCATCATGAATAATTTTAACCAGGGCCTGATCAGGTTTTAAACTGGTCATTACATCTTGGCCTAGCGCTTTTTGCTTGATGTGCTCGATAAACTCTTTAATGACGGGCAGCGCGACATCGGCTTCAAGCAGCGATAAACGAACTTCACGCAAGGCTTGTTGTATATTATCTTCTGTTAATCGTCCCTGGCCACTTAAATTCTTAAATGTTCGGGTCAACCGTTCGGTTAAATTCTCAAACATGATGTCCACCTCTACCCAATAAAATGCTGCAATTATATCACAGAGTTAGCAACCTTTTGCTATGATATCTATTCGATATTCAATTGGCTCTTAAGGACGATAAGTGCAACTTTCCCTCACAATGCTGTTACTCATTTTAATATTGCTGGTGGTGTTCTCGGCGTTCTTTTCTGGTGCTGAAATTGGGATGATGTCACTAAACCGTTATCGACTTCGTCATCTGGTTAAAAAAAATCATAAGCAAGCGCTCAGAGTCAATAAATTATTATCGCATCCTGACCGATTACTCAGTGTAATTTTAATTGGCAATACGCTGGCCAATATTATTGCCTCAATGGTAGCTACGCTTATTGGGCAGCGTTTGTATGGTGATGTTGGCGTGGTGGTAGCCACCGCTTTGGTTTCTTTAATCGTCTTGATCTTCTCCGAAATGACTCCTAAAACACTTGCAGCGATGCACCCGCAACAAGTTGCGTTTGCTTGTTCTTTGCCACTTATGATTTTGCAGTCGGTTTTTGCCCCATTAGTGCACCTCATTAGTTGGACTGCTACTGGAATTTTACGGTTATTTGGGGTTTCTATTGAT
This sequence comes from Legionella genomosp. 1, assembly GCA_945865355.1. Taxonomy (GTDB): domain Bacteria; phylum Pseudomonadota; class Gammaproteobacteria; order Legionellales; family Legionellaceae; genus CAMBDN01. The sequence goes on along the minus strand of CAMBDN010000060.1, from coordinate 6,021 downwards.
CAAGTGCAAAAGGATGCATTGACAGGGGAAGAGCTGCGATCAGTTGTCCATGAGGCTGGAGGGCTATTGCCGATTGAACACAAAAGTATGTTGATCAGTTTGCTAGATTTAGAACAAGCAAGGGTGGAAGATATCATGGTGCCCAAAGCGGAAGTTATCGGGATTGATTTGGAGCAGCCTTGGCACGAACTGCTAGAGCAATTAGAAATGGCCCAACATACACGCCTGCCTCTCTATCGCGATACAATTGACAATTTGGTAGGGATGATTCACCTGCGGAGTGTGCTTAATCTAGCTTTAGAGGAGCGACTTGATATGGACGGTTTGTTGAAGATTGCGGAGGCTCCTTATTATACCCCCGAAGGTACCTCTTTAAACGTGCAAATTTTGAATTTTCAGAAGGTAAAGCGTCGTAGTTGTTTCGTTGTTGATGAATATGGTGATTTACAAGGTCTCGTAACCATGGAGGATATTCTTGAAGAGGTCGTTGGCGAGTTCACAACAGATATTGCTGCTTTAAGTAAAGACATTACTCAACAAGAAGATGGTTCAGTTATTGTCGATGCCAGTATCACATTGCGAAGTTTAAATCGGTTACTCAGTTGGCAGTTGCCGTTAATAGGTCCTCGCACACTAAGCGGTTTAATTATTGAATATTTGGGTTACATTCCGCCTGCTGATTGCTGCTTAAGAATTGAAAACTACCAGATTGAGGTGTTTAAAGTAGGTGATAATACGATCAAAAGTGTACGCATGAGCAAAATTGCAAAAAAACGAAAACTATAGCTGTCCCATCCACTGATGGGGTTACTGCTTATTAGGCCTAAACGTGGCATCTCACTCCCTGTTGAATAACACCACCGGGGTAAATAGATAGCCGTTATTTCTAATGGTTTTAATGAGCACAGGTCTTTTTGCATCCACTTCAATTTTTTGTCGTAAACGGCTGATTTGTCCATCAATCCGTCGGTCAAGAGCACTACGCTCACTAGATTTTGTAAGACGTGATAAAAAATCGCGGTCAAGAATGTGCTGTGGGTGGCGCACAAAAGCGAGAAGGAGGTCAAACTCTTTTGTACTCAAAAATAGCTCTTTATCACCATCAAATAGTTGTCTAGATGAGGGATAAATACGCCACGTAGCAAAGCTAAGAACTTCTTTTTCAATGTTGATGGGTTGTATTGTACGTTGCATTCGTCGGTTGATTGCGCAGATACGGGCGTGTAATTCTCGAGGATGAATCGGCTTCGCGATAAAGTCGTCTGCACCTGCCTCAAGCAGGCGCACACAAATTTCCTCGTTATATGCACTGCTAATAATAATGATAGGAATTGAATGTTTTTGAAAAAGCACTTCTATTGTCGATTCAATTTGAAGCAATGCCCAATTGATGATGATGGCAGAAAATGCTTTCAGCTCATCAGAGCATAGGGGGAGTTTGTTTGTCTGTGTGACTTGAAAATCAAATTGGGCAAAATATTCTACAAAATTCTTATCAAGCGGAGCCTCGTCGATAATTAATAAGGATTGTTCATAGGGCAGTAAGTTGTTCATTGATTGCTCTTGGTCTTGCTTTGTACTAGGTGCCATTTTTTATGATAAAACTGTTGCATGTAGTTGAGCATGTTATTTGCGGGTGATTTTTTTGCAAAATCGCTGTTAAGATCATCGGCCCATTGACCATCTTTTAAATTCAGGGTGATAGGAATATATCCGTTGTCGTCAGGATAAAGTGCCAATATCCAGTTTCCTGCAATGACACCATATAGCTTCTGCGTGTCTAAAGTTGCTAGTTCTTCTTTACGTAGATGGACTAGACCACTTTGTGGATCAATGGTGAAAAATTTCTTTCCAAGAGATCTTGCTTTTTCGCGGGTCAAAAATTGATTAGGCAGCATTCCACTTTCCATAATGAACGTTCGATCCGGAAGCGGCTCGTTATGCTTATCAATCGCCCTTAGTAGCGAGATGCCATCAACAGGTTGGCGAATAGGATTTCCTAAATACGATTGAATGGTAGGCATGATGTCAATCAATGCAACCCGGGTATTTATAATTTTGGGTATTGTGATTAATTGCTTATGTTTATAAATTTTGAATGCTAATACACTATGGAACTGGTCCGTACTTAGTAAGTCGGTGCCATGCCCAACGCTCTTTTCAAGCACGGTGGACGTTTTTCGCTTAAGATAATCGACGAACATACTAGCGCCTTTACCCTGATAATCTAATCGATTCGTTTGACGGGATCCCTTTTCATATAAGGTTTCGCCATGATCACTTAATAGTACAACGATACTATTTTCCAAGTAGCCATATTGTTGTAATGTTTGTAAGAGTTGGGATACTTGTTGATCGGCTCGTTGTAATGCTGCCGAGTAGAGCTCGCTTCGGTCTTTAACGTTGTACTCGTCTCCGACTAATGCCGGAGACGATTCAGCCCATGCATAGGGCCAATGGGGCAGGGTGAAATGTACGGCCATAAATAAGGGTGACGAATGATTGCTACTTGCTAAGGTGTTGAATAATACCTTATCAAAAGATTGTGGATAAAATGTATTGTAACTGGCTCGGTTAAGGTAATTATATGGGAATAGCCAACGACCAATCGGTAAGTTAACAAGCAGGTTGCTCAGTGGAAAGTCATTAAAGGAGCCGAGCAGGATATCATTTGCACCCATTTTTGGACCAATAATTTTTTGAAATCCAAACTCTTCGCCTATGTTGTTAAATCGTCGGTCATCGGTTGCAAAAATTGTTTGGTAGCCCCGTTTTTGCAATGACCAAGCCATACTAAGAGAACTCTTTGCAAGATCAAGCGGCATCAGATTGTAACGAGCGTTGTTGTGGTATGCATAGAGTCCCGTTAGGATACTAGCCCATGCGGGATAAGTTTGAGCCAGAGGGCTAATGGTCTCTTTAAAAAAAACACTATGATTGATAAACCGATCAAGCGTCGGTGTGTTTTTTGAGTTGACGCTATGTGGACTCAGTGAGTCAACGCCAATAAATATGATATTAGACTCCTCGTTCCTACTACTATTGAGAATGGGACGTTTATTGCCAAATATGAATAGACATAAAAAAACCAACGAAAGACTACCGACTATTTTGGGATGTAATTTTGCCACAAAAAACAAAGCGTTTAGTGTAAGTAATCCAAGGGGGAGCAGTGACAGCAGCATCAGTACTAATAATATTGCATGTGGTAATTCTGGTAAAAATAACCGGCTAAAGAAACTCAATGGAAATAAGTAACCGTTGCTAGTAATTAGTGAGCTAATGGTAATTAACCAGATAGTGATGTGCCAATGACCAAAATTTTTTGTTGAAAGAGCTGCATGCTCATGTTTGATTGCTAGCCATTGAAATTGCACTAAGCCCCATAAGAAAGCGGTCTGTAGTGCAGCCAATAGCAAGTATAAGCCCAGATGAATAAAGAGTGTAAATATTAACGGGAGATAGACTGATGCGGGTAAGGGTATCGTGTTAATAAAACTGTTGCTTTTTGAAAAGATATAACCAAGCTGTAGGCCTAAGAACAGCAGATTATATAAAGCAAAGTAACTGAACATTGGTCGATAGGAAAATGAATTTTTCACGATGACGTTGCGATAGTCGTATTTAAATGCCAATTGTATATATAACTAGTGATGGAGGTGATCTTTTTTAGTTGGGTACGTAAAGGCTCCTTAGCAAAAAATGAAAGATGGCTAATGACGTTGGATTCATTGCCGCCAAAATCATCTAGATACCAACCGTATATTTTCGATACAACCAATTTGCCATCAATCACTTGTATTCCGCGTAGAGAGTTGATGTATCTAAAGGCAGCTTGGTTTAGTTGTTGATCTATAATGGAGCCTTGATAAACGTTTTTACTAAGATTTGCTGATCCAATTGTTCCATCATTTACAGCATAATGGGTACGAGGATCGTTCCAGATCGCTCGAATAATGCGATTTTGTATATCATCAAGCGATAATTGTGTTCCTGCTATCGTCACCATGTTTGCTCCCCATGGGCCGACATTGAATAGTCCGGGAGAAATATTAACATCTCGAACAGTGTCTATAGGATAGTAGCCCGCCACTATTTTTACCACGACTGCATTATATAGATTGAGCCAATATGCCAGCTGCTCGTTGCGGTTATATGCACTAATATTGATTTGAGATAGATGGGTGATGTAATGGTCCAATCCATTTATATCAGCTTTAGTCATTTGCGGATAGTCAATGAGATTGATTTCTTCATCATTGGTAATGACACGACGTGTTAAGAAGTCTTGCCATTCTTGATGAGAGATGGTGTCTGTTGAAATAGGATTATGGGCTTGCCATTTTGGCCATAAATTTTTGTGAAACGATGCAATGGCTACGTTATTTAATAAAAATAGGCAGGTCAGTAAGCAAATTTGTTTGACCAAAGATAATTTGCTCTTCATGGGTAATTAACCCTCTTCTCGAGCGCACAATAACGTGGCGCGATTGCGGAGCGCACTACCAATCGTGTTGCTGTCTAGATATTCCAACTCACCACCTGTTGGGATGCCATGTGCTAGTTGACTCATCTGGATTGAGTGAGGACGTAACATTTCATGGATAAAATGGATCGTTGTTTGTCCTTCAATGGTAGGGCTTAATGCTAGGATAACTTCTTGTATCCCTTCTTGAATAATTAATTGCTGCAATTTCGGTAGATTGATATCTTCTGGACCGATACCATCCAATGGAGAAATTTTACCCATCAATACATAGTAGTTGCCATTGTATACGTTGCTTTGTTCTATTGCTGCTACATCTGATGGGCTTTCGACGATGCAAAGTGTTGTCATGTCACGGTCACTATCCTGACAAATGGTGCAAAACTCTTCGGTTGTATGGTTATTACATCGTTGGCAATGACGAATATTAAGCATGGCATCCTCTAAGCAGGATGCTAGGTGCAAGCCGCGCTGCCGTTGATGCTGTAGCAAGTGAAATACCATGCGTTGCGCCGATTTTGGTCCAATACCTGGCAGACATCGTAATGCGTCCACCAAGCGGGATAATGTATCCATTGTTGGTTATTCTTCTGTTATTCTTTTTCGCCATCCTTCATGAAATCGGTAGGGATGTTCAAGCCAGCAGTGAGTTGGCTGATTTTTTCTTTCGATGCCTTTTCCACTTTCCGTACAGCGTCATTGACGGCAGCAGCAATAAGATCTTCCAGCATCTCTACGTCTTCATCCAATAATGTAGGGCTGACTTTGACTTTGGTAACATCATGTCGACCATTCATTTCAACTTTTACCATGCCGCCACCGGATTCACCCGATACGATTAATTGACTTAATTGCTGTTGCGCTTCTTGCATGCGTTGTTGCATTTTTTGCGCTTCTTTCATCAGGTTGCCAAGATTTTGATTAATGTCCATTAGAGCCTCTTTTAGTGGTAGGTTTGAGTCAGCTAACAATTCTACTATCTTGGTCGATAAACCATCATTTTCCGTACGGCGATGCTCACATACGACGAGTATGCTCTGCTTCGCTGCTCGAAAAATGATGGTTTATCGACGCAAGCTAACGAATTGTAAACAGACCCTGCTGAAATAATAAATTTATCCAGTCACAAATTATAGGTCATCTTTCGTAGGCGCAATAGAATTTTTAACGATTTCTGCTGAAAACTCTTCTTGCAGCTGCTGAAAGAAAAGGTCACTTTGAAGCGAGGTTTCTGCATCTTCGTGCTCCTTCTTTTTTGTAGCCATTCGTTGTTGTGCCGGTGATGACGACACTATTTCTTCACAGATAATATTTAATTTTACCACTTCTTTATAATAATTAGCCAATCCTTGTTCAATACGCTTTACCACAGCACCAGTAAAAACAGATTGATGCCCTTTGGCAACACGTAAGCTAACTTCTGTTTCAGCCTTACCAATAAACTCAGCATTTTCAGCAGCATTTAAGGCCAATCCACTGAGATTAAGCTGTGGTAATATTGCGCTCCAGTCAGAACTCGTGCTCTCCTCTGCGGG